>DASQWI010000009.1 GCA_035640355.1 Actinomycetota bacterium | reverse complement strand
GATCGCGGCGCGCCCGACCGACTGGAAGAAGGCGCGCGGGACGCTCGATCACGACGATGCGTCGCTGAAGCGGCCGCCGCGGGGGTTCGACCCGGAACACCCGATGATCGAGGACATCAAGCGCAAGACGTTCACCTCCTCGGTGCGCCTGTCGGACGCTCAGGTGAAGCGAGCGGACCTGACGAAGACGTTCGTCAGGAGCTGTGAACGCATCGAACCGCTGATGAAGTTCCTCGCGGCGTCGGTGGGAGCGAAGTGGTAACGGCTTGGCCCTCGACCCCGAGGGCGACAGAGCCCCCAGGACGATCGCGATCAGTGCCGACAGGCGGGGTCGTGAAATCTTCGCCTGTCCGGCATCAAGCAGCACTGACCGGATGAGGCAGTCCGTTCCGTCGCTCAGACGTTCGTGGGCGGCCCCTGGCTGGGCCGTATCCCGTTGGGTCAGGAGTAGAACTCGATGATCAAGCGCTCTTCGACCGGAACGGGAAGCGGGATCTCGCCGCGCTCGGGGTAACGCGACAGCGTTCCCTGGAATTGATCCTTGTTCCGGTACAGGTACGGCGGAGGGTCGGGCGTGAGCTCGAGCGCCTCGTGCACGTACACGAAGTTCTTGGCCTTGTCGGAGAGCTCGATGGTGTCCTCGGGCCGGACCTGCGCGCTCGGGACGTCGATGCGCCGTCCGTTCACCTTCACGTGCCCATGGCTCACGAGCTGGCGTGCCTGGCGCTGCGAGAGCACGAACCCGAGCCGCTGGACAACCGCGTCCAGGCGCGTCTCGAGCTGGCGGATCAGCTCCTCGCCGGTGACGCCGGTCTTTCGGCTGGCGCGGTCGTAGTAGACGCGCATCTGGCGCTCGCCCACGCCGTAGATGGCGCGGAGCTTCTGCTTCTCGAGAAGGCGGACCTGGTACTCGGAGATGCGCTTGCGGCCGCGGCCGTGCTGGCCAGGCGGGTAGGGACGCTTGATCGCCGGGCAATTGGGACGCCCACACAGGGGCTGCCCAACCCGGCGGCAGATGCGATGACGAGGTCCGAACTTGTTCATTGCGAGGTTCAAGCGTACCAACCGCTTGATTACGGCGACATGCTGCGACGGAGGGCCATAGCATCGCCCGCCGATGAGCCTCGCAGATCGAGTGGTGGGGA
The DNA here is from genome assembly GCA_035640355.1 of Actinomycetota bacterium. Lineage (NCBI taxonomy): Bacteria > Bacillati > Actinomycetota > Actinomycetota bacterium. The sequence continues at coordinate 191,580 of DASQWI010000009.1, read as the reverse complement.
GCTGCCTGGGGCTGGCGCTGGGCGATGCGCTCGGCGCGCCCTTCGAGTTCATGCGGGCGCATCTGATTCCCGACCCGGTGCCGGCGTTCGAGCTCGATTGGGCCGGCGGACCGGCGGGCTCGACCACCGACGCCACCTCGATGGCGCGGAATCTGATGCGGAGCCTCGCCGAGCGCGGCGAGCTCGATCCGGAAGACCTGGTGCGGCGCCAAGTCGAGTGGTTCCGGAGCGACCCGCCCGACGTCTCGACGCTGACGAGGCTGGTGCTGCGTCGCGCGGCACGCGGCGAGAACGCCTCGACGGCCGCGCGCGAGATATGGGAGCGGCGCGGTCCGGAGGTCTCTGCGGGGAACGGCTCGGTCATGTACTGCGCACCTCTCGGCGTGGCGCACGCGAACCGCCCGGATGAGCTCTTCGAGCTCGCGCCGGCGCTCTCGGCGCTGACGCACTTCGACGGTCGATGCAAGACGGCAGCCCTAGCCGTGACGTTCTGTGTCGCGGCGCTCGTTCGTGGTGAGGACTCGGAAGTCGCCTCGACGTCCGCACTGCGGAGCGTCGCCGAGCACGAGGGTGGCGAGGAGCTCGAGTTCCTCGTCGACGCCGTCGGCGATTCGCGACCGGTCGACGGACCGGATCAGGGCTTCTGTCTGTTCACCGTGGGCGTCGCGTTCCAAGCGTTGCTTCGTGAGAGTGATGTCGAGACCGAGCTTCGGCGGGTCGTGTCGCTGGGCGGCGACACGGACACCAACGCCGCGGTGGCCGGCGCGCTCCTCGGCGCGCGATACGGCTTCAACGGTCTTCCGTCCCAGTGGCTCGACCGGCTCATCGAACGCGACGCGATCAGAAGGGACGCCGAGGCGCTCGTGGTTCTCGCGGAACGCCGCTCGGGTCAGCCGAGCGGCGGCAGCGACTGATCGAAGCGGAAGAAGTTCTCCTCGTCGTACCGAGCCTTGACGGCGATCAGAGGCCCGAGGTTGCCGCCGTAATACGCGTCGGCCCAGTTCTCGAGGTCCGGATCGGCAAAGTTCTGGAACACGCGCCCCGAACTCCATGGATGGACGGATCTCCACGAACGAACGATCTGCCGTTGCGCGGCCTCCTTCCGGGCGGTCGACGCCGAGGGATCGACCACCACGGCGTGCTTCAGCTGGAACAGCTCGTCGCGGTGGATGAACGCGGTCGCTCCCGCGGGGACGGCGTTGTACGCGCCTCCCCACGGCATGAAGTCGAGCTCGCGGACCTGCCCCGCGGCTCGTTCCGCTGTGAACGTCTCGAGGAGCGCGGTGATCGCATCCGCGGGGAGGGGACGAGCGAAGAACTCGGACTTCGCGAACAGGTACGGCTGTTCCGGTTGCCCGCCGTGCGGATCTACTGGAGCCTCATCGCTACCTAGGTTGGCCCAGAAATGGCGCGTCTCGGCAAAGTCCATCTCGGTCGAAACCGCCGAGCTCGGGTCGGACCCGACGAGGGCGATGAGGCCGTCCATCAGAGATGCGGCGTCGGCCTCACCCTCCGAGAGCGCGCCGTACACGTCGACGAGCGGTGGACGATCCAGGACGCCGGCGTCCGTGATCTTGAGGCTGGCAGCGAGCTCGTTCGGGGCGATCGGCGCCCACCGCTGCCACGCGTCGATCACATCGGCGGCGTTCGCATACGCCCACGTGAGGTGGAAGTTCGTCACGGTCGGCGCCGGTACCGTTCGGAGCTCGAGCGACGTCACCACGCCGAAGTTCCCGCCGCCCGCGCCGCGCAGAGCCCAGAACAGGTCCTGGTGATGGTGTTCGTCTGCTTCGACGACCCGCCCATCCGCGGGGACGATCTCGGCTCGAATCAACCGATCCGAGAGCACCCCGTACCTACGCCCGAGGATGCCGAGGCCGCCGCCCAACGTGAACCCGGCGATCCCGACCGGCGGACACGTTCCGGCGGGGATGGCGAGATCGTGTTCGGCGAGTGCGTCGTACACGTCGCCGAGACGCGCTCCCGCGCCGACGGTGACCACTTCACCATCGACCGAGACCACGCGCATCGGCGAGACGTCGATCACCACGCCGCGCGTTGTCGAATGGCCGGCGAAGCTGTGCCCCCCGCTCCTGGTGGCATGCTGGAGACCGTGCCGTCGGATGAACGAGATCGCCTCGGAAACGTCGTGCGGGGTGGCGCACCGCACGATGGCCTGTGGTCGAACTTCGTGGAACCGTCTGTTGAACACGGTGTCCGTTGCGTCGAACCCGGGCGAATCGCGGAGCACGATGTCGCCGTCGATCGCGCTCCCGAGCCCATCCCAGTCGGCCGAGCCTGGCGGGCCGTTCACGTCGGCGAACAACGCCCATAGACGCGCCGTTATGCCAGGCCGGCACGACGTCGCTACCGTGACGGGTCGTGGCCGACCTCCTGATCAGGAACGCCCGCGCGTTCACCTCGGACGACTCACGCCCATGGGCGGGCGCCGTGGCCGTTGACGGCGAGCGGATCTCGTGGGTGGGCGACGACGCCGAGGCGGCCGAGCGACTTGGACCGTCGACCCAGGAGATCGACGCCGGCGGTGCCACGGTCCTCCCAGGTTTCGTCGACGCGCACAACCACGTGCGGCTGGGCTCGAACCCGGGCGCCGTGCAGCTCGGAGGCGCTGTGTCGCTCGAGGAGATCCGCGCTCGGCTCTCCTCATTCATCGCCGACCGCCCCGAAGCGACGTGGATCGAGGGGGAGGGATGGAACTACGGAGCCATTCCCGACGCCGCACCGACGGCCGCGATGGTGTCCACGGAGGTGACGGCAGGCCGGCCCGCGTTCCTATGGTCGTACGACGCGCACACGGTCTGGCTCAATCGCGAGGCGATGGAGCGGCTCGGGGTCACGCGTGGCGTAACGGACCTGCCGTGGGGACGGCCCGAGCTCGATCCGTCAACCGGCGAACCGACGGGTTGGGTCCGCGACTTCGCCGTTCGCGGGATCTCCGAAGCCGGCCAGCGAGCGCTGGCTCCGCACCTGCCCGGCCTTGCCCCCGACGCCGCGTACGCTTGCCTGGTCGCGAGCCTGAACATGGCCGTGCGGTTCGGCATCACGACGGTCGTCGAACCGCAGAACGGGCTCGACGATCTGGAACTGTTCGTCCGCGCTCGCGAAGACAGAACACTGCGGTCGCGTCTCGTCGCGGCGATCTACTGCGAACCAGGGACCACGGCCGAGCGGCTCGACGCCATCGAGGAGGCCCGGCGCATCTACGACGACGACAGGTTCCGTGTGTCGCCGATCAAGCTCTACATCGATGACGTCATCGAGCCGCACAGCGCGGCGATGCTCGAGCCGTACGCCAACCGGCCTGATGTCCAAGGCGACACGTTCTGGGAGCCGTCGGAGTTCGGAGCGTTCCTCCTAGAGCTGGAGCGTCGGAACTTCCAGGCGTTCACGCACGCCACCGGCGACCGTGGGATCCGAACCGTGCTCGACGCCGTCCAGCGATGTCGAGAGGCGAACGGTCCGCGGGACGCCCGCCACCAGATCGTCCATGTGGAGTGCGTCCACCCCGATGACCTGGACCGGTTCGCCGAGCTCGGTGTCGTCGCGTGCATGCAGCCTCGGCACTGCGCGCCCGACATCGTGGCCGAGTGGCGGGAGAACGTCGGAGTCGGGCGGTCACGTTACGCCTGGCCCTTCCGTTCGCTCTCCGATCGCGGCGCGACGCTGGCGTTCTCGTCTGACTGGAACGTCGCCGAGATGGACCCGATGTACTGGCTTTATACAGCGGTGACCCGCGCCGCCCCGGACGGAACCGGCGCATGGAGCCTCGATGAGCGCGTGGACCTCGCCACCGCGCTCCGAGCGGCCACGATCGGGAGCGCGTTCGCCAATTTCGCTGAGGGCAGCCGGGGCAGCCTCACACCGGGGAAGTACGCCGATCTCGTGGTGCTGTCACGGGATCTGTTCGCTGCGGCGGATCCCCCCGAGATCCTCGACACCAGCGTCACGCACACGGTGGTCGGTGGTCATGTCGTCCATCGGGCCGGCGACTGAACGCCCCTGGTTCAACCGATCAATCCCTCGCCGAGCGCGTCGCCGACGCTCGCACCTAGGCGTCGTTCGAACCGAAGACGAACCGCGTGGCGTTCTCGGGGAACTTCGTCCACGCCAACACGCGCCGAGCGCGTAACGCCGTTACGCCACTCTTGATGTAGCTCTCGGCCGTCATGTTGTACCCGTAGTCCGCGTATTTGGTGTTGTTCGCATCGGCGAGCCGCTGTGCGACTTCGCGCTCAGGCTTCTCGTCCTCGACCGATCCTTCGGCCATCACCGCGGCGCGAAGTCCATCGCCGACGTGCGCAACGGCGTGGCCGGTCGTTCGGACGTTGCGCATATGTACCGTCTCCGGGGCGCCGCCGAAGTAGAGCGCTCCGTCGAGCCAGACACCGTCGGACGGTACGACGTGCGGCCTCCCGTCGGGCCGCGTCGTTGCGATCCAGTACACCCGCGATTCGGTCAGCAAGCGTTCCGCCTCGAACCACGCCATCGGCTTCGTGGCCTTGCCGTAGTCACGTGGCAACGGCAGCGGGATGGCAATCGGCTCGTCCATCGGTCTCATCCCTCGGTCTCATCCATCTGGGGCGTAGATCTGTTCGAGGTACTCGCGCAGCATTCGTGTCGCGCCGAAACGCGGACCGACCGTCATCAACGAGCGCTTCACGCGGCGAACCCACTCGACGGGTACGCCCGCTTCGTTCCGCGATTGGAACATCGGCAGAAGCTCGTGCTCGATCTTGTCGAGGAGGTCCTCCGCGTCGCGGTCGTCTTGCGTTCCGTCATCGCCGTTCGGGTCCGCGTCGCCGACCGCCCAGCCGTTCTCGCCGTCGTACGCCTCTGCCCACCAGCCGTCGAGCACCGAGAGGTTCAGCGCGCCGTTCAGCGCCGCCTTCATCCCGCTCGTCCCGCTCGCCTCGAGCGGTGGGCGGGGCACGTTCACCCACACATCGCACCCGGCGACGAGGTGCGAGGCGACGTCCATGTCGTAGTCCTCGATGAACGCGATCCGCGGCGCGACGTCGGGGGCCCAGGGCGTCTGGATGAACTCCGCCAGGCGCTCCTTGGCTTCGCTATCGCGAGGGTGCGCCTTCCCGGCGATGACGAACTGGATCGAGTCGGCCTTGCCCAGAAGCGTTTCGATCCGATCGTGATCGCGAAGAAGAAGGTGCAGGCGCTTGTACGTGGCGACCCGACGGGCGAACCCCAGCGTCAACCTGTCCGGGAGGAACGCTCGTTCCGAGTCCTCGACTGCCGATGCGTCCTCGTACCGGCCAAGGCGCGACGCCGCGTCTGCCTCGCGGACGTAGTCGACGAGCGCGGCGCGCAGTCGCGATCGCGTCGCCCACAGCTCCTGGTCGGGGATGCTCTCGATCGACGCCCACGTTGCAGGGTCGTCCTCGCGCGCGTGCCACTCGTCACCCAGGTGCCGGTCGAGCAGCTCGCGCATGGGCCCGGCCATCCACGTCGGGACGTGCACGCCGTTCGTGACATGTGTGATGGGGACGTCCTCGTCGCGCTTCGCTGAGGTAAACAGCGGTCGCCACATGGCTCGCGCCACCTCGCCGTGCCGGCGACTGACCGCGGTCGATGCTCGAGCGAGCCGAAGACCGAGCGACGTCATTCCGATGCCGCCGCCGTCCACGCTCCCGAAGTCGGTCAACCGCTTCGCGTCGATCAGCGGCCCGAGCACCTCGAGCACCGCCGTCGGGTCGTACGTCTCGTTCCCGGCCGCGACCGGTGTGTGCGTCGTGAAGATCGTCCGCTCGCGCGCGTTGCTGATCGCGGCGGTCGACGGCTGACCTCTCGATTCGCGCGCGGCGAGCGCGAGCGGCGCGAACGCACCGTGCCCCTCGTTCACGTGCACGACGGAGGGTTCGATCCCCATCGCGCGGAGCACGCGGATCCCGCCGACGCCGAGCATCGCGTACTGCTGCAGGCGAACCACGGGATTGCCCACGTACAACCGAGCGGTGATCCAGCGCTGCGCGGTTCCGTTGTCCTCGCGGTTTGCGTCGAGAAGGAACAACGGAACGCGCCCGACCTGCACGCGCCATATCTGCACGTGAACGGTTCGTCCACTGACGGGGACGTCGACGACGAGCGGTGTCCCGTCGTCGTTCGCGACGAGCGCGGCCGGCAGACGATCGGGTTCGGTCTCCAGCCAATAGTCGTGCTGCCACCCGGTCTGATCGATCCGCTGGTGGAAGCTGCCTTTCGAGTACAGGAGGCCAACGCCGACCATCGGCATGCGCAGATCGGAGGAGCCCTTGAGGATGTCCCCGGCGAGCACGCCGAGGCCGCCCTGGTAGATGGGGAGCGAACGGTGGATGCCGAACTCGGCGCACACGAACGCGACGGGCCGAACCGGCGTCACCTCGCCGCGCGAGATCGAGGGTGCCGCGAGCTCCTCGTCGCACGCTTCCTGCAACCGTTCCGCGGTCGAGACGACCTCATGGTCGTGTGCGACGCGCTCGAGTACGTCGGCAGGCAGACGGAACAGGAACGAGACGGGATTCCCCCGCGCCCGCTCGAACCGCACCGGGTCGATACGGCGGAACAGCTCCTCTCCCCCGGGAGCCCACGACCACCGGTAGTTGTAGGCGACGCGGGCGAGCGGCCACAGCCGCTCCGGAAGGCGATCGGCGAGGTCGCGGACCGCACGCGCCAGGTCGCGGGCGCCGTCGGCTGTCACGGGCGTCCATCCTATTGAGCGGAGAGAACGCCTGACCGGACGTGCGCGATGCCGCATCACGAGAGGAGCGGCGCGTTCGGCGTCGTCGGATCCTGTTCAGCGCGCTCGAAGGGTCGGCTACCCCTTGTTCTCGGCGTGGCCTCCAAACTGCAGGCGCAGCGCGGACAGGATCTTGTTCGCGAAGTCCGCTTCGTGGCGTGACTCGAACCGGTCGAATAGCGCCGCCGAGAGCACGTGCACGGGAACGCCTTCGTCGATCGCGGCGAGTGCGGTCCACCGTCCCTCGCCGGAGTCCGAAACTCGACCCGAGAATGCCTCGAGCGTTGGGTCCTCGAACGTCGCGGCCGCCGTGAGGTCGAGCAGCCACGACGCGACCACACTGCCTCGCCGCCACACCTCAGCGATCTCCGAGATGTTCAGGTCGTACCGGTAGTACTGCGGATCGCGGAGCGGTGTCGTCTCGGCGTCGGACTCGCGCGTCTCGGCACCGACATTCGCGTGCTTCAGCACGTTCAAACCCTCCGCGTACGCGGCCATCAGCGCGTACTCGATCCCGTTGTGGACCATCTTCACGAAATGGCCGGCGCCCACCGGACCGCAGTGCAGATAGCCCTGCTCGGCGGTGGTCGCGTTCGCGTCGGTGCGTCCGGGTGTTCGATGCGCGACGTCCACCCCCGGCGCGAGCGCGCTGAAGATCGGATCGAGATGCTTCACGACCTCGTTCTCGCCGCCGATCATCAGGCAGAACCCCCGCTCGAGCCCGAACACACCACCACTCGTTCCGACGTCAACGAAATGCACGCCTTTTGTGCCGTACCGCTCGGCTCGTGCCATATCGTCGCGGTAGTATGAGTTGCCGCCGTCGATGACGATGTCGTCGGCCTCCATGAGCTCGGCGAGCTCGTCGGTGGTCTGCTCGGCGAACGCGGCCGGAACCATGACCCACGCGGCGCGTGGCTTCGAGAGCTCGTTCACGAAGTCCTCGAGTGAACCGGTGCCGATCGCACCCTCGCTCTCAAGCTGCTTGACCGAGTCGGCGTTCACGTCGTACGCAACGACCTCGTGACCGTTGCGCATCAGGCGCCGCGTGAGGTTCGATCCCATCCGGCCCAGGCCGACCATCCCCAGTTGCATCTCAGATCGCCTCCATGAGCGCGTCGAGCGTCACTCGCGCCACGCGTCGCCCGCGCTCCCGGAGCGACCGCAGGTCGCCGAGCGCCTGCGCGTCGATCAGCGTTCCGAACGAGTAGGGCCGTCCGGGGATCGGGAGATCCGTCGACCGCGTCCCGTCGACGACCTGGATGAACACGCCGTTGTTCGGGCCGCCCTTGTGCAGCTGCCCCGTCGAATGCAGGAACCGCGGCCCGAACCCCACCGTCGTCGCGACGCGGTAGCGGTCCCTGATCGCCACTCTCGCTCGCTGCAACGTGTCCTCCGTCTTGGACGTGCGGTCGAGGTACGCGTGGATCCCGACGTAGTCGCCCGAGCCCACCTCTTTCAGCAGCGCGCTCACGTCGTCGAACCCCGGTTCGTCGATCGTTCCGCCCGACAGGATCTCGCTCGTCGCGTCCTTGGCTCCCTGCACGTTCGGCTGGTCGAACGGATTGATCTGCAGCACGTACCCGGCGACGGCTGTGGCCATCTCCCAGCGGAAGTACTCGCCGCCGATCTGTTCGCGATCCTCGTACGCGAGTCGGACGACCGGATGGCCGAGGTTCTCGAGCGCGGCCACGCCGTCGTGTTCGCCGATCGCCGCGAACACTCGGTCCTCGCCGTACACCCCCGGTTCGCCGAGCGGCTCACCGACGACGGGAACGATGCCCTTCCCCTCCTTGCCGGTCGACTCGGCGATCAGCTGCTCGACCCAGTTGCCGAACGACTCGATCTCCGGCGGGAGGATCAATGTGAGCTTGTCCCGGCCCGCCTTCGCGGCCTCGCCCATCAGTGCTCCGAGCGTTACAGCGGGGATCTGCGACGCGGGCACGAGCCGCTCGGACGCGCGCTCCATATCCGCGGCCCGTTCGAGGATCTCGTGCAGGGGCGAGCCGATCAGCGCGGCCGGCACCAGGCCGAAGTACGAGAGCGCCGAGTATCGACCGCCTATGTCGTCGGGGTTGGAGAACACCGCGCGGAACCTGTGGTCGTGCGCGAGCTTCTCGAGCGGCGTCCCGGGGTCCGTGATCGCCACGAACTGCTCGCCCCGGGGCGCGCGTTCCCAGAAGTGGGCGAAGTGGGAAAGGGTCTCGGTCGTCGTCCCCGACTTGCTGGCGACGATGAACAGCGTCCTCGACAGCTCGAGTTGCGAGGTGAGGCGCTCGATCGTGACCGGGTGGGTCGTGTCGAGGACGATCAGCTCGAGAGCTCCGTCGGCGAGGCCGAACGTCGTCGCGAACACCTCCGGCGCGAGCGACGAGCCGCCCATCCCGAGCAGAACCGCCGTCTCCAGCCCGTCGGCGGCCAACTGCTGTGCGTACGCCTCGAGCTCCCCGATCCGCTCCTGCATGAGATCGGTGACGGTCAGCCAGCCGAGCCGGTTGGTGATCTCGGTCGGGTCGTCCTTCCAGACGGTGTGGTCCTTGCGCCAGATGCGCTCGACGACCCCGTCCTGGTCCATTTGCCGAAGGCGTTCGGAGACCGCGGGAAACTCCTTCAGAGGGTTCATCGAGCGAACATACTCCGGCGACCGGCTCGTTACCGTTGACCTCTCTCTAAGTGTGAAAGCGGGAATGGGTCACGTCTGAGCAGAGGTCGAGCTAGCCGGGGGGTCGCCTGCGCGGACCGAACCGGCGGCGGTCCGGATCGCTCGCGCCGCCTCGAGTGGATCGGAGGCGTGGAAGATCGCGCTCCCCGCGACGAGCACGTCCGCGCCGGCTCGAACCGCGTCGGTGGCGTTCGCGGGCGAGATCCCGCCGTCCACCTCGATGCGGAACGAGCCGCCGGTGCGTTCGCGGATCTCGTTGGCCATCCGGACCTTCTCGAGGTGCTCCGCGATGAACTGCTGTCCGCCGAACCCCGCCTTGATCGTCATGACCAGGAGCAGGTCGATGCGCTCGTCGAGGTACGGCTCGACGGCCTCGAACGGCGTGGGACCGTCGACGACGATGCCGGCCTGCATGCCGAGCTCGCGCGTTCGGGCCAGAAGCGTTGTCGGATCGCCGAGCTCCACGTGCACGCTGCACAGGTTCGCGCCGGCGTCCGCGAGTCGTTCCAGCCACATCCCCGGATCGCTGACCATCAGGTGGCAATCCAGGAACAGGTCCGTGTGCGGTCGGAGCGACGCGACCACCGGCGGGCCGATGGACAGGTTCGGAACGAAGTGCCCATCCATGAGGTCGACGTGTAGCCAGTCGACGGCCGGGCGAACGACGGCGACCTCGTCGGCGAGGCGAGCGTAGTCCGCGGCGAGGATCGACGGGGCGACGAGAACGTCGTGCGTCACGCGCGCCAGTCTGACCGATGACCGAGCCGGCTGGGTCGGTGGCGGCGTGGCGAGCGACGTGTCACGCTCCCGCTCGAACCGAGCAGGCGCGATCGGGATCCGTCAGTTCCTCGAGTCGCAGCCAAGCCGGCCCACATGATGTGATGAGGTGAAGTTGGAGCCGAACGAGATCTTCGAGCTGATAGTCAAGGCCGACGAGAAGCTGAAGTACGCCACCACGGGCAAGCAGGACGTAAGAAGACACCAGGCGCGCGAGATCCTCGAGCAGGCGCGAGCCGCAGCGGTCGAGATCGGCAACGACGCGCTCGTGCGGCAAGCCGATACGAGGCTCGCCGACCTGGAGCAGGTCTAGCCGGCGACAGGTTGAGGATCAACCGGGGCGGGCGGCGCCCGCGAAGTACTGCCAGTACACGGCGACGACCTCGACCGCCTCGCCCGAGTGCGGGGAGTGGATCATCGATCCGCCGCCGACGTAGATCCCCACGTGCGAGATGGGGCTGTAGAAGAAGAGCAGATCGCCCGGCTGCAGATCCGCCTGTGCTACGTGCGGCAGCGCGGAATACTGCGCGGCCGACGAATGGGGGAGCGAGACGCCGGCGTGCGACCACGCCCACATCGTGAAGCCGGAGCAGTCGAACCCGGTGGACGGGCTCGAGCCGCCCCACTGATAAGGCGTTCCGATCACCGAGTACGCCGCGTCGAGCACGGCCTGCACGTTGGCGTTCGGCGCGGGGGGCGGAGGGATCGGCGCGCTCACACTGGTGGCAACGCTTTGGGAAGTAGTCGACGTCTGCTGTTGTGCGGCCTGCTGCGCCGATTGGTAGCTGCGGTCGAGCTCCTGATAGAGCTCGCGCGCCTCGGCGACGCCCGCGCGGATCTGGCTTTGTCGCTCGGCGAGTTCCTGCACCGTGTCGCGGCGGTCGGCGACCGCGTCGGCGAGGTCCTCCGCCGTCCATCGCGCGCGTTGCATCGCGACGTCCGCCTCGGTCGCGACATCGGAATCGGTTTCGGTGAGCGTCTCGATGAACTCCAAACGATCGGAGAAGTCGTTCAACGAGCCGGCGTCGAGGAGCACTGCGAACTGCGTGCCGGCCTCCGTATACGCGCGGACCGCCGTTTCGTTCAGGTCCGCGATTGCCCGCTCGGCTTCGGCGTTCGCGCGCTCGGCCTCGTGCCGAACGGATTCGAGTCGCGCCTGCATTTCCGCCAGCCGGATCGTCGCCTGGTTGTACTCCTCGACTCGCAGAGTGAGTTCGCGTTCGAGCGCGTCGAGACGGTCCTTCGCCCGTGCCACTTCCTCCTGCGACGGTGCCGCGGAGGAAAGGGTGAACGAGCCGAGCGTGGCGGAAGAGGTGATGAGCACAGCGATCACGAGCCGTGCCGCGGCGCGAGGCCTGCCTCTGGTCATCACCCTCCGAAAAACGGAAAAGGCTGTCTCTCGACAGCCACGAGCAGGCTATCGACGTCGGCGCCCGCCAGTCAAACCTTTAGCGCCGATTTTCGTTGCGCCGAAACGAATCCGGCGGGTCGATCGATGGGGTGCCGACCGGTACTCGGTCGGGACGGCGGGATTTGAACCCGCGACCTCAGCGTCCCGAACGCTGCGCGCTACCAAACTGCGCCACGTCCCGTGCCTGGCAAGTCTAGCGGTCCATCCATTGGGCGACCGGATAGATTCACGCGCACTCGGTCTCGGAGGTTCCGTGAGGATCGCCCAGGTCTGCCCGCCGTGGCTCGCCGTCCCGCCCAAGGGTTACGGCGGTATCGAGTTGGTCGCGGCGTTGCTCGCGGATGGACTGGTCGAGGCGGGGCACGAGGTCACGCTGTTCGCGACCGGCGACTCCCGCACGAAGGCCAGGCTCGAGTTCGCGTACGAGGTCGCGCTCGGCACGACCAAGATCAACGACATCGTTCTCGACACGACGCACTCGCTGTTCGCCATGCAGAACGTGCGTGGGCGCTTCGACGTCCTGCACGTTCACACGCCGTTCTCGGCCCTCGCCGCGGCGATCGAGACCGGCGTGCCGACCGTTCATACGCTTCACGGCTCGTTCACGCCCGAGATGAGCCGCCTGTACTCCTACGTAGGGGATCGCGCCTGGTTCGTCGCGATCAGCCAGGCCCAGAGGACGTTCCAGCCCCGATTGCGGTACGCGGGGGTCGTGCACAACGGGATCGACCTCGACGAATACGAGGTCAACGAGAAGAAGGACGACTTCCTATTGTTCCTCGGACGTGCCACGCCCGAGAAGGGCTGGAGGAGGGCCGTCGATACGGCGCTCCTGTTGGGAACTCCCCTGATATCTGCGGTGAAGATCGCCGAGCCGATAGAGCATCGTGAGTGGGAGGAGAACATCCGGCCGAACCTCCCGCCCGACTTCGAGGTTCTCGGCGAGATCTCGCACCAGGAGAAGGTGGACCTGCTATGCCGTGCGAAGGCCGTCTTGTTCCCGATCGACTGGCCGGAGCCGTTCGGCCTGGTGATGGTCGAGGCGATGGCCTGCGGCACGCCCGTGATCGGGACCCCTCGAGGCTCTGTTCCGGAGGTGATCGAGGACGGCGTCACCGGCTGGGTCGTCGACGTCGACGACTATCCCGCCCAAGCGGCTGAGCGACTCGCCCGCCTCCACGAGATCGACCCCTACCGGTGTCGCGACCGCGTGGCTCGGCTGTTCTCGAAGGAATCGATGGTCTCCGGGTACGAGGAGGCGTACTCGATCGCTCGCGGCGAGCACTGATCACCGCGGGTGTGGCTTACGGGAGCGGATGGAACCGGACCGGACGTCCGCGCGTCTCAGACCGGTAGCATCGGCCGGCCGTTTCCTCTTGGGGGGTTCCCGTGTCACCCACGCCTCGCGCGACCCGACGGATCGCGCTGCTCCTGACCGTCATCGCTTCGTTGGCACTGTCGCTCGTCCAGCCGGCGACCGCGGCGGACCCGCCCACCGTTCGGCTCTTCGCCGCTACGACGCAGGTCAGGGCGGAGCGCGGCAAGAACGATGTCATCTTCGTCGACCCGGGCATCTGGGTCGCGTCCGTGGGTGGGGCGTTCGAGCTTAGGGCATCACGTCCGGACTACGACACTCCGCCGTCGCTCGTGCAGACCGATGCCAGTACGGGCTCGATACTTCGCACGTTGCCGTCCGGGATGCTCGACGGATGGGGAGGCCTTCGCGATTTCGTCCATCTACGGGTGCGCGAACCGGACGGCACCGTCGTGCTATCCGAAGATCTTCCGTTCTGCCCCAACACGTATTACCGAGCGCGGTTGTCGGACGAAGGACCGCTGAACTCCGTCTATCCCTACATCTGCGGCGGTAGCCCATTCACACGGGGCACGGTCTGGGGGATCGACGCGCAGTGGGCCGTCTCCGCGTTCTCCGACTTCGGCATCGAGTTCCGGGCTCCCCGCCGTCACTACCGGATGCGGGTCCAGATCGACCCGGCGTGGATGGCCGCGCTCGGCATCGCGCCCGAGAACGGCAGGGCGGACGTCCGGATCACGGTCGTGCCGCGTAGATCGCTCCGGAGCTCGCGGACGGCTCCGGCAACGACGTCGGCGCAACCGGGTCCCCGCGTCCCGAACGTGACGACCCCCGATCCGCAGAGCCTGCCAGACCTCATGGCGCTACCGGCGTGGAGCATCTCGATCGACAGTCGCAGGGGACGCGACATCCTCGGGTTCAACGCGACGGAGTGGAACGCTGGGCCCGGAACGCTCGTCGTCGAGGGATTCCGCGGGGTTGATGAGGACCGCATGGACGCGTTCCAGTATTTCCTTGTCGGTGGGGAGCCAATGGGTCGCGCCCCGGTCGGACAGCTCGAGTTCCACGCCACTCATCAGCACTGGCATTTCGACGAGTTCACGCGATACACGCTGCTCGACGGGACGAGGACGCAGGTCCAGGTATCGGGCAAGCAGTCATGGTGTCTGGCGAACACCGACGCGATCGATCTGTCCGTCCACAACGCGAACTGGGGCGCGCTCGGCGGCGACCTGTTCACGATGTGCGGAGGGTCCGGGGCGCTCTGGATCCGCGAGATACTCGACGTGGGGTGGGGCGACACGTACGCGCAGTTCTCGCTCGACCAGGCCTTCGACGTCACGAACCTGCCGAACGGCAGGTACTACATCCGCACGACGGTGAACCCGACGGGGATGCTGCTCGAGGGGACGACGACGAACAACGTCGAAGACCGGCTGATCAAGCTGCGTGGCAAGCCCGGTGCTCGTGAGGCGATCGTGCCGCCGTGGCACGGGATCGATACCGAGAGCTACTGCTATTACTGCGACAAGTACCTGTAGCGACCCATAGCGACCCAGGTTCTCCGGCTCAGCGCTGAACCCGCCGCAGCTCCAGCAGCGTTGCCTCGGGGGGACAGAGGAACCGGAACGGCGCGTACTTGCCGGTGCCAAGCCCCGGCGAGACGTGGACGAACGCGTCGCCCATCCTGATCAGTCCGGAGACGAGCGTGCGAGGCAGATCCGAGTTCGTCACGAGCGCCCCCGCGATCGGGAGTCGAACCTGCCCGCCGTGCGTGTGACCGGCGACGACGAACCGGTAATCGCACGCGACGGCCTCGGGCGCCGAGTCGGGCGAGTGCATCACGGCGATGCCGAACTCCTTTGGCGACCGGCGCGGCGCGAGGCGAAGATCGTGGCGCCGGATGTGTGCGTCGTCCAGACCGAGGAGCTCGACGCGGAGGCCGTCCAGATCCACGTCGTCGTGGACATTCGTCAGGTCTCGCCAGCCGTCGGCTTCAAGACGCGAGACGAGGTCGCGGGGGCGGCCCCGGCGCGCGCGCCGCGGCCGATCCGCCCTGCCGGCAACGAGGTACCGCAACGGATTCACGAATCGCGGCTCGAAGTAGTCGTTCGAACCCAGCACGAACCACGACGCGATCCGGCCGCGGTTCGCGCGGAGCGCAGCAACAGCGGCCTCGATACCGTCGGAACCGGCCAGGAAGTCGCCGGTGACGACGGTGACGTCGGCCTTCGGCAGCGACGCGAGGAACCGCGTCTTGCGCTCGTCCTTGGCCGGGAAATGCAGGTCAGACAGGTGAAGCACCGATAGGGTCGCCGGACCGTCGGCCGGTAGGATGGCGATCTCGCGTCGAACGAGCCGGTACGCGTGCCGTTCGATCGCGACGCCGTATGCGACGCACGCCAAGCCCGCGGCGGCGATCGATGACGCGACCCACGCGAGCACGATCGGGGAGTCTACGGATGACCTCACAGGGGCAGGGCGAACCGGTACCTCCTCGTGCGCCGCTCGAGACGGCCGTTCGTGAGCAGATGACGGCGGCGATGAAGGCGGGTGACAAGATTCGGCTGGGAACGCTCCGACTCCTGGTCGCCGCGATCACGAACCGTGAGAAGGAGCTCCGCCGGTCTCTGACCGACGATGAGATCCGCGAGGTCGCCGGCAAAGAGGTCAAGAAGCGGAGCGAATCGATCGAGGCGTTCGATGCTGCTGGACGAGTGGAGCTCGCCGAGCGCGAACGCGCCGAACGGGAGGTTCTCCGCGACTACGCGCCCGAACAGCTCGACGACGCGGCGATCGACGCGCTCGTCGATGAGGCGATCGCGACGACCGGCGCGACCTCGATCAAGCAGATGGGCAAGGTCATGGGCCAGGTCATGGCCAAGGCCAAAGGGAAGGTCGACGGCACCGAGGTGCAACGCAGGGTGCGCGAGCGGCTCGGCGCCTAGGTCCGAAGTCGCCCGGGTCGGCCGAGTCTCGCCGGGCCGCCGTCGCCATCCTTCCCGCCCGGTTTTCCGTTCCCCCCGTTGCCGTGACCGGTGCCATCCCCGCTCCCGTCGCCGTCGCCGCTCCCGCTGCCACCGCGATCCACGAGCTGGCCAACGACGATCGTGACCGTCGTACCCGGGCCGACCGTCAAGCCAGCGCTGCCGTTCGGCGACTGATCGACGACGACCCCGTCGAGTGCCGCCGTGTCGACCGACGCATGCTCCACCCCTGCGATGAGGCCCGCGTTCTCGATCTCGTCCAGCGCCCGCTCTTCGGTAAGTCCGACGACGCGCGGCACGTCGACCATGTGGCCCTTGCCGTCGCCGACCTCGATCGTCACACCTGTGCCGAGCACCGCGCGCGTGTCACCAGTGGGCGCCTGTCCGAGAACCGTATTGACCGGCGCCGCAGACGGGACCTTCCTGACGATCGGCGTGAAGTTCGCGTCGACCAGGATCTGTTGTGCCTCGACGGAGCGGAGGCCGGCGACGTCGGGAACACGTCCGCGTTCGGGCGGCGGGGCCGCTTCGAAGCCCTCGGCCGGATATCCCTGCACGGCGCGCACCATGAACGCTCGCCAGATCGGCGCGGCCACGGTGCCGCCGTATACCGAACCGCCGTAGTACGAGTCCATAGCTATCTGTCCGGATGGGAAACCGACCCACACAGCGGTGGAGACCTGCGGCGTGTAGCCGGCGAAGTAGACGTTCGTGTAGTCCTGAGCGGTGCCGGTCTTGCCGGCAGCCGGCCGGCCGATGTTCGCGGCCGTACCTGTCCCCGACGAGATCACTCGTTGGAGCATTGCGGTGACGAGATGAGCAATGTCGGTGTCGACGACCTGATCGCAGGCGCGCCGGTGTCGGTAAAGAATCTCGTACCCGCCGCCTTCCTCCCGCGGCTGTTCGACACGCGCGACGGCGAACGGCTCGCAGTGCTGGCCGTCGTTCGCCAGCGTCCCGAAGGACGACGCCATGTCGAGCGTCGAGACCTCCTCGACGCCGAGCGTGATCGACGGTACCGCGTCGAGCCGGGAGGTGATGCCCATCTCGTGGGCGGCTTCGGCGATGCGCTCGGGGGTGACATCGAGCGCGAGCTGCGCGAACACGACGTTCACCGAGTTCTCGGTGGCCGTCCACAGGTCGATGTACCCAGCGTCACCCCCGCCCTCGGCGTTGCTCACGCAGCCCGACTCGCTGATCCACCCCGGCAGCGAGCAGTTCGGCGACGCCGACGAGTACACCTTCCCCGCCGGGAACCCGTCCTCGAACGCGGCGACGAGCGTGAATGGCTTGAACGCGGAACCCGTCTGCCGAGCGCCCTGCCACGCGAGGTCGTATTGGTCGCGCCGGTAGTTCTTGCCGGAGAGCATGGCCTTGATCCGTCCGGTGCCGGCTTCGACCGAGACGAGCGAAACGTCCGGACCCTTGCGCGGGTCGATGTGCGGGCTCGAATCGACGGCGTCCTGCGCGTATTCCTGCCACTGCGGATCGAGCGTCGTATAGATCCGCAGGCCGCCCTGGTAGAGCATGCGCACGCGGCCGGCATAGCGCTCACCGAACGCGTCGAACTCACCGCTTTCGTTGTCGAGGATCAGCTCGCGGATGTAGTGGACGAAGAACGGCTCGACCTTGTGCTCCGGCGGTCCCACATCCTCCGCCAATCGGATCGGCCGATCCTTGGCGCGTTCGGCGCGGTGGAGCGAGATGAAGCCGACCTCGGCCATGCGGTCGAGAACGAGGTTGCGTCGCGCGATCGCGCTGCGTTCGTTCGCGATCGGGTCGTACAGCCCGGGCGCGCGGATCAAACCGGCGAGCAGCGCTGCCTCGGCCAGTCTCAGCTGACCCGGCGGCTTGCGGAAATACGTCTCCGACGCCGTGCCGATGCCGTACGCGCCGTTGCCGAAGTAGACCTCGTTCACGTACAGCTCCAAGATCTCGTTCTTCGTGTACTTGTTCTCCAGACGGATCGCGAGGGCCGCCTCCTGGAACTTCCGCGCAAACGTCTGCGCCGGCGCATCGATCAGTACGTTCTTCACGAGCTGCTGCGTCAGCGTCGAGCCGCCCTGTTCGATCTCGCCCGACGCGACGTTCGTGATCGCCGCGCGCAGGAGCGAGGTGAAGTCGAGCGCGCCATGTTCGTAAAAGCGTGCGTCCTCGATCGCCAGGACCGCGTCTCGCGCGACCGGCGAGACGTTCTCGAGCTTCACGACCCGCCGGTTCTCGTCGAGGAAGACCTTGGCGAGGATCGAGCCGTCGGCGGCGTAGATCACCGAACGCTCCGGGAACCGCGGGATCTTGACCTTGCCGATGCCCGCCGTGTCTAGCCGCTCTCGGAACGCGTTCACGCCGGCGTCCGCCCCGGCGAACAGGGGAAGCAGGAGGAGGGCCACGAGGACCGAACCGACCGCCAGGACGAGCACCAGGACGAGCGGCGTCTCGGGCGCCACCTGTCGTCTGGGCCGGAGGGCTGGCTCGGCGGGCGCGGCCCCGGTCCGCGGCCTTCGCTCTCTGGTCTGCATTCGCGTTCGGGCGAAGGATATCCCGCGTCCACGGCGCAGAACCCGCAGGTAGCATGGCCGATCCATGCGTCGCGCCGTGTTCGTCCTGTTTGCCGTCGCCCTCTTGGCGCCCGTCGCGACGGCCACGGCGCAGGAGGCCGACGGGGCGTCGGTGGTCGTGGCCGAGGTGGACGGGTCGATGGACCGGACCGTCGCCGACTACCTCGGTGACGTGATCGCCGAGGCCGAGACGAACGGCGCGACCCTCGTGCTGCAGCTCGACAGCGCGGGCACGCTCGACGAAGACGCCGTCGGGCTCGCCGAGAGGATCCACGAAGCGTCCGTGCCGGTAATCGTGTGGATCGGTCCGGCGCCTGCCAAGGCCCGCGGCGCCGCACTCCTGTTCATGTACGCCGCGAGCCTCGGCGCCATGGCCCCCGGTGCAGGAGCCGGACCACTCACGCCCCTCGACCTGGCTGATCGCGCGGACCCGACGCGCGCCGAGCTGGTCGACCTCATCGACACGTGGACGACCGAACGTGGCCGCTCCGTCACCGAGCCGTTCCCGGCGGAGCCCCTTCCCGCGCAGCAGGCGCTCGATCGTGGGATCGCGGACGTGGCCGCCGTCTCGGTGGTCGAGCTCCTCGAGGAGATCGACGAGAGGACCGTCTCCACCGCCACCGGCGACGAGACGTTGCAGACCAGGATCGCGCGCGAGGAGAGCGAGGATCCAGTCGACGTCCGGTTCGTCGACCTCGGCCCGTGGGACCGGACCCTCCACGCGGCCGCATCGCCGACGTGGATCTACGTGTTGATGGTGCTCGGGTTGGCGGGGCTGGCGTTCGAGCTTACGCAGTCGGGGCTGGGCTTCGCGGGAATCGCGAGCGTCCTGATGTTGGCACTCGCGGTTTACGGACTGACCGTCGTGCCGTTTTCGTGGCTCGGCCTCGCTCTGCTGCTCGGCGGCGTGGCGCTGATGACGTTCGAAGTGCGAGCGCGGTCGCTCGGCGCTCCGACGTTAGTCGGACTCGGCGGGTTCGTCGGGGGATCGATCCTCCTGTTCTCCGCTGTCTCCGACGAGATCGACCTGTCTCCGTGGTTGATCGGGTCGGCCACGGTGGCGGCGCTCCTGTACTGGGCGTTCGGGCTGACCGTGGCCACGCAGTCGCGGGATCGGATGACGGCAACGCAGACGGCGCTGGTCGGGCTGGTGGGCGAGACGAAGGGGGAGCTTCGTCCGGAGGGGCCGGTCCACGTGAAGGGAACGCTGTGGCGCGCTCGGGGCGTCGACGGTCCGATCCCGGCCGGCACGCGCGTTCGTGTTCGGGGCGTCGACGGGCTCACCCTGCGCGTTCAGCCCGAGGTCGAGGCGAATCCCGAGCACGACGAGCCGTGACGTTTCGGCGCAACGCGGCGGAAACATCCGGGCTGCTGAATCCCGTTGCCGTCCAGATACGAACCATCTTTCGAGGGACGCGAGGTCCCGCTCCAGGGGGAGTGCCCGCGTGGCCGAACGGATGTACGCGGACTGGACGTGGGGATGGCAGTTCGCCGCCGCGTGCCGTGGCGAGGACGCCTCGCTGTTCTTCGCCCCGAACTACTTCGAGAAACGCGACGAGAAGGATGGGCGCGAGGCGAAGGCGAAGGCCATCTGCGCGCGGTGCTCCGTTCGCGACGTCTGCCTGGAGTACGCGATCCGGATCCGCGAGACACACGGGATCTGGGGCGGCCTGAACGAATTCGAACGCAGACAATTGGTGAGGCGGCGCGCGCTCGCCGGCTGAGGCATCGAAGTCCGGACAGTCACCTCTCCGACGCGAGGCGAGCGCATCGGTGAGCGCTCTGCGAGGATGGCGTACGTGAGGTTCGCGGAGGGCCGTTCGTAACCGTGGTCGAGGAGCTCTTGGCGAACCTCGGTATCCGGCTGCCGGCGCCTGTCGCTCCTCTCGCGTCGTACATCCCCGTTCGGGTGTCGGGGGACCAAGCGTTCGTCTCCGGTCAGATCCCGATGGAGGACGGCAAGGTGCTCTCGACCGGCAAGCTCGGAGCCGAGGTGTCCATCGAGCAGGGGCAGGAAGCGGCCCGTCGGTGCGCGCTCCAGGCGCTTGCCATGTTGCGCCAGGAGCTCGGTTCGCTCGATCGAGTGAAGGGCATCGTGAAGCTCGACGTGTTCGTCGCGTCCGCCCCGGGCTTCGGCGATCAGCCGAAGGTGGCGAACGGGGCGAGCGACCTGCTCGTCGAGATCTTTGGCGAGGACGGAAAGCACGCTCGCGCGGCGGTCGGTGTGGCGGAGCTTCCGCTCGGGGCGTCCGTCGAGGTCGCGTTGATCGCACGCGTCGCGGGGGGACGGGGGTAGCACAGCGAGCGAAGCGAGCGTTGTGCGGCGCAGCGAAAGGCTACGTCCCGCGCGCGAATCGCAGGTCGCCGGATCGGCGCGTGGCTCCCGTCCTGTCGAGATGCTCCATCAGCGGAACGGCGTACCGGCGCGACGTGCCGAGGCGCTCGCGCACCTTGCTCACGGTCGAACCTTCGGCGCCGGCTTCGCGAACGACTTCGATCGCGCGGTCCACCATCGATCGTGTGAGGACGAGGTCCGGCGCGATCCGGACCAGCACGCCCTGGCGAACCGCGGCGTCGATCGCGTCGCTGGAAAAACCCCGCTGTTGAAGCTCGGCAACCGTCGGCGGCGTCGGCTCGGCGTCCGCGACGGCGCGCGCCACCGCTTCGACCTCCTCCGTCGCGATACCTGAGGTTCGTCCGGGGAGACGGAACAGCGAACCCGCTCGTTCGATCGTGCCGTCGTCGACGAGACGGGCGAGGAGCGCGTCGGCGAGCTCCGCGTCGCTCGGCGCACCGGCGCGGCGCAGCGCGGCGACGATGTCGCGTCGCACGGCGGCCATCTCGTGACCCTCGGCGTGGGGCGACGCGTCGTGGAACGCCGTGAGCGCCGCCGTCACGCCGTCGCGAACGACGTGGGCGACGCGATCGTGCACCCACCAGTCTCGGGCCCGACGGGCGTTCGCGATATCCGACGGGTCGGTTCCGGCGACGATGCGGACATCGGCAACCGGCACCGCGCCGCGTTCGGACACGAGCAGTTCGGCAAGCTCGTCGCGCGTCGCCTGCTCCCGAACGGTGAGGCGATCGATCGCCGTGGCGCCGGCGCGGCGCGGCGGGAACGTGTCGAGGACGACACCGCCGGCCACGGTCTCGCTTCGTCCCGACTCGCGAAGAACGAACCGGTCGTGCACGTCCAGGACCACCGCCGCCGACAGGTAGATCCGCACGAACGCGCCGTCGTCTGGTACGGACCTCACGGCGTACAGATGCAGTTTCGCGTCACGGTCGGCAGCTCCGGCGTGGAACGAGAACGCGCCTCGGGAGGTGAGCTCGTGCGCGAGGCCTCGCACGGGTCGGATCTTCGCCTCGATCAGGCTCGTCGGGTGCCACCGTTCGGGATGCGCCAGCACGTCGCCGCGCGTCAGCCGCGAGCGGTCGACCCCCGCCAGGTTTACCGCAACGCGGGAAACGGGCCTCGCCACCTCGATCTGCCTCTTGTGCGTCTGCAGCGATCGGATACGCGCGCGAACACCGGTCGGCAACACCTCAGCCTCGTCGCCGACGGCCAGCGGTCCGCCGGTCAGCGTTCCGGTGACGACGGTCCCCGCACCGGCGACCGGGAAGACGCGATCGACGAACAGGCGTGTCCGCCCGTCCGTCGGCGGAGCTGACGCGTTCGCGACCATGTCGTCGAGCGCGCCGACGAGCTCGTTCACGCCCTCGCCGGTTTCGGACGAGCACGACACGACCGTCGCGCCCTCGAGCGCCGAGCCGCGAACGCGTTCGATGACTTCCATCCGTGCGTCCTCGAGGCGATCCGCGTCGACGAGGTCGCGTTTGGTCAGCGCCACGACCGCGCCCGTGACCCCGAGCACGTCGATGATGGCGAGGTGCTCCTCGGTCTGTCGTCGCCAACCCTCGTCGGCGGCGACAACGAACAGCACCAGCCGAACCGGGCCGACGCCGGCGAGCATCGTGCGCACGAACCGCTCGTGCCCCGGTACGTCGACAAAGCCGACCTCGCGGCCGGAAGGCAACGTGGCCCAGGCGAAACCGAGATCGATCGTGAGACCCCGCCGTTTCTCCTCGGCCAGCCGGTCGGGGTCGATACCGGTGAGGCGTGTGATGAGGCTCGACTTGCCGTGATCGACGTGCCCGGCGGTCGCCACGACCTGGAGGGGTTCGACCCGATCGATCATCGCGCGCTGCTCGCTCTCGAACCGAGCTTCGATCGCTCAGCCGTCGTCGTCGACGAACTCGTCGCCCTCGCGCGCGTACTGGATCGCCCGCGCGAGATCTGGGAGCTGCTCGTCGTCGACCGTCCGCAGGTCGCACAGTACGCCGCGTTCCGTGACCCGGCAGAACACAGGAGGCGATCCCGTTCGGAGCCGTGCCGCCATCGCGTTCGGGTCGCGAGAGCGGACCTCGACGCCGTACGACGGAATCGCGAATCCCGGAAGCGACCCACCGCCGACCGCCGAGGTACACGATGTGACGTGCGCACCGGAGAGCTCGCCGTCGAGCGCGCGTGCCAGCTTCTCGGCACGGCGGTGAATGGCCTCCGCGGGCTCTCGCAGCATCTTCCACAGTGGGAGGTCCGCTCGACGCTCGGTCGCGTACATCGCGAGCACCGACTCGAGCGCCGAGACCTGCATCTTGTCCACGCGCACCGCGCGCGCGATGGGATGTCGGCGAAGCCTCGTCACGAGGTCTGGCCGACCGAGCACGATGCCGGCCTGCGGACCACCGAGGAGCTTGTCGCCGGAGAAAAGGACGAGATCGGCGCCGTCGCGTAACGCGTCGACGGCGTTGGGCTCCCCCGGGGGAATCCCGTGGACGCCCTCGAGCAGTCCCGATCCGAGGTCGTACACGAACGGCAATTCGGCCTTTCGAGCGAGTGTCGCGAGCTCGCCCGCCGTCGGCTCGGCCGTGAACCCGATCACCCGGTAGTTGCTCGGATGGACCTTGAGGATCGCCGCCGTCTTGTCGGAGAGCGCGGCGCGAAAGTCGTCCACGCGCGTTCGATTGGTCGTTCCCACCTCGACCATCCGCGCGCCCGACGCTGCGACGATCTCCGGGATCCGGAACTCGCCGCCGATCTCGATCAGCTCGCCGCGTGAGACGAGCACGTGCCGTCCCCGCGCAAGAGCGGAGAGCGCGAGCAACATCGCGGCGGCGCCGTTGTTCACGACGAGCGCGTCCTCGGCCCGCGTCAGCGCGGTCAGTAGGATCTCCGCTCTCCCGCTCCGGCGTCCGCGCGCACCCGTTTCGCGATCGAGCTCGAGGTCCGAGTACCCCGTCGCGACCTTCGCGGCCGTCTTGGCCGCGGGCCCCGGCAGCGGCGAGCGACCCAGCCCCGTGTGGAGGACGACGCCGGTGGCGTTGATCACGGGCGACAGGCCGTTCGCCGCGAACGACGCAAGGCCGATCGCCCGCGCAAGGATCACGTCGTCGCTCGGGACGGGCAGACCGCGTTCGGCTGAGCCGCGGACGTCGTCGAGCGTCCGGGTCAACGTACGCTTCACGACTGCCCGGCCGAACAACTCGCTGGCGCGTCGCGCCGGATCGGATCGGAGCAGCGTGTCGACCGACGGGATGCGCCGTCGCGGCTCGGAGCCTCTCATTACGGGGGCTACGTTCGCTCGCTGGCGCTCGCTCACTTCTCGAGTCCCCGCACCCCGCTTATCGCGGAGGCTACGTTCGCTCGCTGGCGCTCGCTCACTTCTCGAGCCCCCGCACCCCCGCCCTCGCCATGTCTCCCTCAGCGTAGCCCCTGCGCGAGGCCGGGCCCGTCGATGCCCGGCCGACGCTCCGCGACGCGACGGTAGGATGGCCTGCGGTGGACACCGAAGAGCGCGCGCACTTCACCGCCGCCGGCGAACACTGGATGGTCCGCGGCGGCGGCATCGACATCGAAGTCGTGGGGCCCGGCGGGCTTCGGACCGAGGAGATGATCCTCAACATCGGGCCGCAGCACCCGGCCACGCACGGGGTCCTGCGCCTCGTCCTGGAGCTCGACGGCGAGGTGATCACGCGAGCAGAGCCGGTCATCGGCTACATGCACCGGGCCGCTGAGAAGCTCGCGGAGCACCGCGATTCGCGGCAGACGCTCGTCCTGATGAACCGGCACGACTGGCTGTCGGCGTTCAACAACGAGCTCGGCTTCATCATGGCGGTCGAGAAGCTCGCTGGCGTCGAGGTTCCTGACCGTGCCAAGTGGATCCGCACCATGCTCGCCGAGTGGAACCGCATCCTGAGCCACCTGATGTTCATGGGGTCGTACCCGCTCGAGCTCGGCGCGATGACGCCGATCTTCTACGCGTTCATCGAGCGCGAGATGATCCAGGCGTTGATGGAGAGCGCGACAGGCGCGCGCATGCACTTCTCCTTCGTGCGACCGGGCGGGCTGAAGGACGACCTTCCGCGCGGGTGGCTGAAGCAGTCGGCCGAGGTGCTCAAGCACGTGCGGAAGAAGCTTGACGAGTTCGACAACCTCGTCATGGGCAACGAGATCGTCTTCGCCAGGACGAAGGGGATCGGCGTGCTATCGCCGGACGTCGCGATCGCCTACGGCTGCTCGGGTCCCGTGCTCCAGGCATCCGGCGTGCCGATGGACCCGCGCAAGGACGAGCCGTACGAGAAGTACGACGAGGTCGAGTTCGACATCCCGATCGGCCGGAACGGCGACTCGTACGACCGTCTGTGGGTCCTGGCCCAGCGCATGCGGCAGTCCTGCAACATCATCGAGCAGTGCATGGAGAAGCTACCCGCCGGCGAGTTCCGGGCGGCGAAGCTCCCCAAGACGCTGAAGCTCGACGGTGAGGTGTACGTCCGCACGGAGAACCCGCTCGGCATGATGGCGTACTACATGGTCGGGAACGGAAAGGTGGAGCCGTACCGCCTGAAGATGCGTACCGCATCGTTCTCGAACGTGTCCGTCCTGCCGGCGATGCTCCCCGGGACCCTTGTTCCCGACCTGATCGCCATCCTCGGCTCGGTCTTCTTCGTCGTCGGCGACATCGACCGCTGACGCCTCTTGCACTCGGGGCTCGTCCCGTGGACGATATCGCTCACCGATATCGCACCGGTATCTCGCCGAGGAGGTCGCCGTGGAGGAGCGCGCCGCGAAACTTCTGTTGAAGGCGGTTCGATCGCTTCCCCAACGTGAGCAGGATCAGGTTCTGATCGCGCTGTTCCGCTGCGTTCCGGAGGGGACGGAGTTCGCGCCGCCGGGCACCTTTACGCGAAGCCTCCCCGGGCCGTCGATCCCGGCGGACGTGGTGTTCTCGCATGGGACGCCCCCGATCGAGATGACCGGGCCGGTGGCCATGTTTCCGGTTCGGCTCCCACCCGAACTGCACGAACGGCTCCGCCAATGGTCGACGGATGCGGGATTCTCGATGGCGGGCGTCGTTCGCGGCCTCATCGAGCGCTTCTTGGACCAGCAAGCCGCGCGACCGCAGCGGCGTCCGAGCGGCGAAAAGCGCACGCGTAGGCGAGCGACCTCCCCACGTTCGAAGCGGTCCACGGCTCGCGGCTGAACCTCCCGGGACCGCTCCGCTGCGGTCTACACAGCGGGGTCGGATCGCGACCCGCCGCTCTCCCGAGCTCGTGAGAGCCACGGTGGTTCGGCCAGACCGGCGGTCCCGATCACCAGCCAGCGAAGGCGGCCGAGCCCGGCGGGATCTGCGAGCAGTTGCGCGCGGCTTCGGCTTCCCCACGCGCGAACGGCTTCGTCGCCGCTCGACGAGTCCAGCATCTCCTGCTGGTAGCGGCGCTCCTCGCCGAGCCAGTCGGCGAGGCCCAGCGCCGTGAGCGCGTCGCGCTGTGAGACCGTCTCGAACGCGACGAGCCCCGTCTCGCGAGCGCGCCGTGATATCGCGTCGAGGTCGACTCCGGCGGTGATGTCGGCAGAGCCGGGAGCGTCGAGGACGTCGGCGACAACCCGATGATCTCGGTAGCCGTGAACCCGTTCCGTTCCCGTGTCCGTCGAGGCGTAATCGATCAGCAGCGCGTAGCCGCGTTGGATGGTTCTTCCGAGCGCGTCGACGAACCCGAGCGCTCCGGTGGGGATGACGGCTTCTTCGCCGTCGCCGAGTGACAACCCGTTGAGCTGCTCGTCCTCGACCGGCTGTTCGACCTCGACGAACCCGTCGCCGTCGGCGGCGATTCGGATCTCGACGGGCGTACCGCCCCGCTGGCGGATCCGACGGAACGGGAGGTTGTCGAGCAACTCGTTTGCGACGACGAGACCAGGATCGAGCGGCTCGATCTCCACGATCGATCCGGCCACGTGCGGCGTGATCGCGGAGAGGGCCTCCCGCGCGGCGGTGCTCGCCTCGACCGCCTCGTACGAGATCTCGATGGCGGCGCGTTCGAACCCGGTGACGATCTCTCGCGCCATGGTTCCGTCTCCAGCCCCTACCTCGACCACGCGGAGAGGGATCGGCCGATCGAGGTTCACCCAGATCTGCTCGAGGGCCGCACCGACGAGTCGCGAGAAGACCGGATGCACGTGCGGGCTCGTCACGAAGTGGCCGCTCGACCCGATCGGTGTCGCATCGTAGAACCCGCCTCGGCCGTAGAGGGCCTCCTCCATGAACTCGGCGAACGTGATCGGTCCGTCGGCCAGGATGCGGCGGCGGATGCGTTCGGCGACGTCGCTGCTCATCGCCACCAAGCGTACGGGGGGCGCGGGGTGCGCAGCGAGCGATGTGGCCGGTGTGCGGGCCCGAACGATGAGGTGTCGGCCGGATGACCGCGTGCGAGGATTCGTGCGTGAAACCCTTGCGCAAGGCCGCATCGGCGATCGTCGCGCGCGACGGCGACGGCGAGCTCGAGGTGCTCGTCCTCGAGCGCGGCTCGAGCAGCCGTTTTCTCGCCGGATACGTCGCGTTCCCCGGCGGCTCCACCGACGACGTCGACGCCCGCCTGTCGCACGACTGGTTCGGATCGACGGACGAGGTCGACCGCGCGTGCGCGGTTCGTGAGCTGCTCGAGGAGGTCGGCCTCGCCCTGACCTCGAGCGGCCTTCGGGAAGCGAACGGACTCGGCCTCGAAATCATCTCGTCCTCTCCGCCGAAGGCGGAACAGCTCCGCGAGGTCGCGCACTGGGTCGCACCGCCGCAGGTCCCCACGCGGTTCGACGCGCGATTCTTCGCAGCGCGCGCGGACCACGCGCTGCGCCCCGTTGCCGACGGCGTCGAGGCCTCGGACGTTTGGTGGGTGTCGCCGCGCAGTCTCCTCGAGGAGTGGCGGACGGGTCGCCGGAAGCTCTACTGGCCGACGTACTACACGGTGGTTGCCATTTCGGCGTGCGCCAGCGTCGAGCAACTGCTCGAGCTCCGCATCGCCACGCGGGAGCCCGACGCGGACGAGCTCGAACGTCTGCCTCGGTCCGTCTTCTGGCAGGACTGATCAGTTGCTCCGCGTCGCCCGCGTGCTTGCGCCGAATCCGGGGGTTCGTGAGCTCGAAGGAACCAACACGTACGTGGTGGGCGAGACCTCGGCCATCGTCGTCGATCCCGGACCGGACGACGAGAGTCATCTCGAGGAGGTCCGAGGGAGTGCCGCCCGCGTCGGGGCGATCGTGCTCACACACGACCATCCCGATCACGCGCCCGGTGCCGTTCGCCTCGCCGCGCTCACCGGGGCGACGATCCATGCGTTCCGACCGCCCACGGGCGGCTCGCGGCTACGCGACGGCGACGCCGTCTCGTGCGACGGCGTGTCGCTGACTGCTATCGCGACCCCCGGTCACACCCCGGATCACGTCGCGTTCTGGAACGCGACCGTTCGAGCCCTGTTCACCGGCGACGCGGTGCTCGGTCGCGGAACGAGCCTGATCGACCCGCCAGAGGGCGACCTCGTCGCGTATCTGCGTTCCCTCAACCGGATGAAGGAGCTCGATCCGCGGACGATCTATCCGGGACACGGGCCGATCGTGTTCGACCCGGCGCGCAAGCTCGACGAGTACATCGAGCATCGAGCGATGCGCGAGCGCGAGATCCTCGCGGCGCTCGCAGAAGGGGCGCGGTCGGTCAAGGAGCTCGTTCAGACCATCTACAGCGAGTACCCGGCGGACGTCCACGAGCTGGCGGCACGATCGGTGACCGCACACCTGTTGAAGCTTCACGCCGAGGGGCGCGTCGAACGCGTCACGCGCGGCGACGGCACGACGTACCGTTCGATCGAGCCAAGAGCGTGTGCGCGATGCGGTCGTCCGGTTCGCGGCAAGGGCCCCCTGTGCAGTAAGTGCACGGTCGAAGCGCTCCAGGAATCCGGCTGAACGACGAGCGACATCGCCTCGATCAAGTGCCGGCGCGATCGAGCTCCCACACCGAGATGTGCTTCTGGCTCGTCGCCGCGATCGGAGACCGATCCCAGTCGGCCCACCGCTCGCGCAGGCGCATCCCGGCGAGGCGGGCCATGAGGTCGAGCTCGGACGGGTACGCGTAACGGATCCGCACGGGAAACAGCTTGATGCCGTCCCCTCGCACGATGAGGTGGTGCGAATGCGTGCGCTGCGCGAGCGCGTCGTGCTGGGACACCTCGATCTCCACCTCGTCGAGCTCGACGCGTGTCGCCGAGACGCGTTGACCGCGGTCCCATCGCGTCGCATCCGGGACGAACGCCTCCATCGCGAACACCCCGTCGTCCGTGAGGTGCCGCGCGACCGCCCGAAAGCAGGAGATCTGGTCGTCCTGCTCGAGCAGGCCGAAGAACGTGTTGAACACGACGTAGATCAGGTAGAAGCGCTCGGGAACGATGAAATCGCGGAAGTCGCCCATCGTCACGGCGATCTCCGAGCCGCCGGGCTTGGCGCGAAGCCGGGCCACCATCGCCTGTGACGCGTCGATGCCGTGCACACGCACTCCGGTCGCACTGAGCGGGAGCGCCACGCGGCCTGTACCGATCCCGAGCTCGAGTGCCGCGCCGCCTCCAGCAAGCTCCTTCAGAAACGCGACGGTCGTTGGCAGATCACCGCCGAACGCAAGTTCGCCGTACCTGTCGTCGTACGCCTCAGCGATGCGCTCGCCGTAGGTGGATGGGCCGTAGTCGTCCATGCGCAAGCTGACCGTGCGAGGCGCGCGCGTGTCAAGCGAGCCGTCAGGACGATACGGGCTCAGGTTCGGGTTCGAGCGCTTTCGGATCCGGGATGACGACTGTGTGCTCGTACGTTCGAATCAGACCGCGCGCGGTCAGCCCTCGGAGCGTCCGGTTCACCGTCTCACGCGATGCGCCAACCATCCTGCCCAGCTCTTCCTGCGTCAACGGGACGCCGATCGTGACGCCGTTGTCGCCGCGGGTTCCGTGTTCCTCCGCAAGATCGCGCAGACGCCGCGATACCCGCGTCGGGACGTCCTCGACGAGAGCCTGCTCGAGCGCACGGGACGTCCGGTGCAGCCGCGACGCGGCGAGCCGCAACAGTTGCTGTGCGATTGCGGGACGGTGCTCGACGATCTCGCCGAGCAACGGCACGGGGATCGCCACGACGTCGGCCAGCCCGACCGCGCGGGCCTCGACTGGCGAGGGCCGTTCGAGCAGCGCACCCTCGCCGAACATGTCGCCCGTGCCAAGCAGCGCCACAACGACCTCGCGGCCGTCAGCCGTCACGGACGCCAGCCGAACCGCGCCCGCCGTGACCAGGTAGAGCGTCTCGCCGATGTCCCCCTGGCGCGTGATCACGTGGCCGTGTTCCAGGCGCCAGGGACGGCCGGCCCACGAAGCACCGCGAATATCGTCGCGAAACGTCATCGCCGGGACGCTATCCCGTGCCACCGACATTCCAGGGCCCCAGCGTCCGAACGCCTGGTCGCGGTAGGCTCCCGGTCGAGGGGAGGAGGCGAAGTGGGGAGGCGAGAACGCGACGCGCTCGCGCAGGTGCCGCTCTTCGCGGGACTTCCGCCCAGGCACCTGAAGCGCCTCAGTGACCTCACCGAGGAGCGCCGCTTCATGGAGGGCGCGAAGGTCGTCCGGCAGGGCGACTCCGGCGACGCCTTCTTCGTGATCCTGGAAGGCGAGGCGAAGGTCCTCGGACCGAGCGGCCGCGTGCTCAGTCGCCTGTTGCCGGGCGAGTACTTCGGCGAGATCTCCCTCCTCGACGGCGGACCGCGCACGGCGACCGTCGTGGCCGAGACGCACCTGACCACGCTCACGCTCTCACGTAGCTCGTTCCTGAAGACCGTTCGGGGCGAACCCGCGGTCGCAGTTCGGCTCCTGAACCACGCGGCGTCGATGCTTCGCCGTCTCGAACGCCCCGCCGCGGGCTGAGCTTCTCCGTGCGCGCCGAGATCTACCGCCCGGATGAAGTGGACCGCGTGCTTGCCACGGGGCGCTGGTCGCGCGGTGGTGGATCGACGCTCGACGTCGCGGCCACCGACGTCGGGGGGCTCGACGAACTGCTGCGTCGAACGCCGGTCGTGGCTCGAGATCCGTCGCTACTCCCGCAGGGGTCGAGTGGCGAGTCCGTTCTTCAGCCCGACTCGCTCGAGTGGTTCCGCGCGGCGATGATCGCTCGGGTCGAGGCGCTCGGGCTATCCGTGCGGTTCGTCGCTGAGGATGTTCGTAACGGCTGGGATCCAGCAGCGAACTACCGGCGGTTCCGCGAGCAGGCCGAGCGCCTGGCGTCTTCCTAGTCGTCGCTCGCGTTCGCCGCGACCCACGCCGTGCCCGGGTCGCAGAACGTCTGGAAGTCGCACCACCGGCACTGCTCGCCCGGCGTCGGCTCGAACTGCCCTTCGGCGATCCCGCCCAACCACGCGCGCACGCGGTCGCGGACGCCGACGATGTCGTCGACGACGTACGACGCCTCCTCGCCGCTCGACAGGTACAGGTACGTGAGCCGAAGATCTTCCGGGCGCTTGCGCCACACGTCGATGCAGGCGAGGGCGTACACGTCGAGCTGCACACGCGCGAGTGGATCGTCGTCGCGCGGACGCTTGCCCGTCTTGTAGTCGACGACCTCCCACGGCCCGTCGTCGTCCGCGCCGTAGATCGCGTCGATCCGTCCCGCGACGACGAACCCGGTGATCGGGAGCAGGAACGAACGCTCCACGAACCGCGGCACCATCGACGCGAACCTGCTCGACAGGAACGCTCGGCGAAGGTCCTCGATGCGTCCCGGCCGGCCCGCGAGCTCCTCCACGGTCAGGTCGGGGCCGTCATCGTCCTCGAGGAGCGATCCTTGACCGTGCGAGTGGAGTTCGATCCACCGATGGATCTCGCTTCCGATGCGCGCGGCCGGGCCGGCGAACCGAGGGAGCGGCCGAACGCTGCTCCAGTAGTAGCGCTTCGGGCACCGCCCGTAGTCGACGATCCCACCGACCGAGATCGTCGCCGGGAGCGGCCGTTCCACCTGCACGCGGGCCTCCATCTCGACGAGGTGCGATGCGAGGCTACGCCGTTCCGCTGAGAGCTCGGCGAACCGTCCCCGCTCGTCGGGATGGAGCGCGTCGAGCAGCGATGGCGGCACCGAACCGACCTCCGCTGCGTCGATCGCGGCGCGGCGCCATCCATCGGCAAAAAGCGGCTCCGCCGGCTGTGGGCGAGCAGTGCCCGGCCAGTCCCGCACGAACGCCTGCCGATAGCCGGCGAGCGGGTTCTCGTCGTCGACGTGGGGTCCTCGATCCACCGACGCGATCCCCGACAGTTCGCCCCAGTCGCACAGCTCCTCGAGGAAGGCTCCGGGCTCCTTCGGCTTCTGCGTCTCGCCGTACCAGTGCGCGCCGGAAACGAACAGGTTCCGGCGCGCACGCGTCAGCGCGACGTAGCACGTGCGCCGTTCCTCGATCGTCTCTTGCCGGCGCAGCTCTTCCTTGAACTTCGACAGATTGCCGTCGTAGCGCGGCAGGATGATCGAGTCGCCACGGAGCTCGAAGTCGAGCGACCTGGCGCGCTCGGCCGGGTTGTGCTGGATCCGGTCGTTCGGAAGCATTCCCTTCGCCAGTCCCGGCACGAACACCGTGTCGAACTCCAGGCCCTTCGCGACGTGGATCGTCATGACCTTCACCGAGTCGTCGTCCGAGGGCTGAACCGGAGACCACTCCTCTCGCTCACCCGCTTCGACCGTCTCGACGTAGTCGAGGAGGCGTTGCAACGTCAGCTCGCCCTCGAGGGGTGAGAACGCATGCACCTCGTCGAGGAACGCGGCGAGGTTCCGTCTGCGAGACGTCGCCATCGCCACGTCCGGCGACGCGTCGAGCTCCTGGAGCAGGCCGATCCGGCGGATCACCTCGGCGAGGAACTCGCCGACCGGGCGTCGTGCCTCAACCCGGAGCGTCGCCAACTCGTCCCGGAACTCCTCCAACCTGGAACGCCCCTCGTTGGACAGCTCCGTGACCTCGTCCAGGTGATCCAGCGCCTCGGAGACGAGGAACGGGATGTCCTCCGAGAGGTCCTCGTCCTCGTCGCGGAGCTCGTAAGTCTTCCCCTTGGCCCACGCGGCGACGCGGGCCAGGTCTCGAAACCCCACTCGGTACCGAGGTCCGAGCAGGACCCGCCCGAGCGCGACGCTCCCGAGCGGACTGGCCACCGCGCGCGCGTACGCGAGCACCTCGACGACCTCGGGGGTCCGGAGCAGACCCGCGAGCCCCACGATCTCGAACTGCACCCCGGCTTCGGAGAGAACCCGCTGCATCGTGGGGAACAGCCGCGACGAACGACACAGGATCGCGAACTGACGCCACGCAACCCCCGCGTCGTGGAGCTCGAGGATCCGGCCGGCGATCGCGTGCGCCTCCGTCACCTCGTCGCGATGGCGAGTGATCTCGACGCGCCCGTCTCCGTTCTCCGGCCACGGGTCGAGTCGCTTCCCCGGGTCGGGTCGCTGGTGATGCGGAAGCGGCGCGATCAGCGTGTCTGCCGTCTCCAGGATCCGGCGACCGGACCGGAAGTTCGTGTACAGCGGCAGCTTCTCCGCGGGGGCGCCGTCGGCCTTTCGGAAGCGAGTGGGGAACTCGAGCAGGTTGTAGAGGCTGGCACCGCGCCACGCGTAGATGTTCTGGTCGGGGTCACCGACCGCCGTGACCGGGTGCCCCGCCGAGAAGACACCTTCGAGCAGTCGTGCCTGCGCGACATTCGTGTCCTGGTACTCGTCGAGCAGAACGGCCGAGAAGCGCCGCCGGTACTCCTCGCCGACCTCGGGATGGTTCCGGACGACGCCGGCGGCGAGCGCGATCTGGTCTCCGAAATCGATCACGCCGAGCTCCCGCTTCAGTTCCTGGAACCGCTCGACGGCGTTCGCGAGCTCGACGCGTTCCTGCGCCGCCCGGTAGGCGCGATCGGAACGGTGCTGGGACAGTGCTTCGAGCCGTTCCTCGTTGAACTCGACGATCTCGTGGGGCTCGACAAGGTGATTCTGCGCCTGGTCGGCCAGGTCGAGGATGTTGCCGACGATCGTGGGCTGCCACTCGCTCGACAAGTGTTCGAACGGCAATAGATCGAGCACACGCGAGCACAGCTCGACTCGCTGTGCCGGCGTCAGCACGCGCTGGCCCGGCTCGATGCCGTCGAGCATGCCGTAGCGTTCGAGCAGCTGCTGAGCGAACCCGTGGTAGTTGGTGACCTCGGGTTCCTCACCCTCCTCCAGCTGCAGCGTCGAGAGCGCCTTGCGGATCCGGAAGACGAGGTTCTCCGTGGCCTTGTTCGTGAACGTGAGGCACAGCACGTTGCCGGGGAGTGCCCCATCGGTTCCGTCGCTCTCGGCGTACCGGAGCGCGAGCCAGATCACGCGCGCGGCCATCACCGACGTCTTGCCCGAACCGGCGCCGGCAACGACGACGCACGGCTCGAGCGGCCACGAGATGGCGC
Source organism: Actinomycetota bacterium (assembly GCA_035640355.1). Lineage (NCBI taxonomy): Bacteria > Bacillati > Actinomycetota > Actinomycetota bacterium. The sequence continues at coordinate 157,312 of DASQWI010000009.1, read as the reverse complement.
GCCACTGTTCGTGCGTCGGCTCCGCGCCGATGAACTCGACGATCTCGCGCGGGATCAGGTCGTGTTCCGTGCGTGTCACGTCGTCGCGACTCCTTGCGCGGGAGCGCGTTCCGTTTCGGGAACCGGAAAGACGGGTTGACCTTCCGGGTACAGCGAGCACAGCGACTTGAAGTCGCAGAAGAAGCAGTCGGCCGCGGGGTTCGGACGGTACGTGCCCGAGTCGTCGAGCTCCCGGATGCGGGTGATGAGCTCCGAGAGGCGTTCGCGCATCCGTGCCTGGTACTCGTCTTCGCCTGCCGGCGACACCGGCCACGCGTGCGGCGGTATCTGGCCGCTTCGCCAGTCGCCGCGGAGGAAGGAGAGGTCCACGGCGCGAACGGGCCGGTACCGCTCGAGCTCCGGCGAGAGCATCACGCCGAGGTAATAGATGCCGAGCTGGAGGCTCTCGGCAGCCTTGGGCGCCTTCTCGGGCTTGCCGGTCTTGAAGTCGGTGATGCGGTACCCCTGCTCGTGTGGGCCGATGCGGTCGATCTTGCCCTTCAGGACGGCATCTTCGAACCCGAAGGTGAACTCGACCTCGGTCGCGTCGGCAGCGAGGCGGCCGTAGTTGTCGACCCAGTTCGGCAGCATGCGTTCCACGGCGAGCTTGCGGAACGCCGCGCTCACCGCTTTCGACGGGAACCGGCTCTCGTCCCACCGCCGGTCGAGCTCGGCGACGAGCGCCTCGAGGTTCCGCTCGATCTCCCCCTTCTCGCACTGCTCGATCAGCTGGTGGACGAGCTTGCCTACCCAGGCATGATGTCCGCCACGCCGCGATAGACCGAGCTCTTCGCCCAGGACGAACTGCAGGTCGCAGTTCTCGAGCTTCTCCAGACGGGAGAACGACAGGCGGAGCGTTTCGTGGAGGGGACGGCCGGTATCGGTCCAGTCGCGCTGGAACCACCAGCGAGTCGGGTCCACTCCGAGGGCGAGGAGGCCGTCGAGCGCCGCCAGGCGCTCGATTCCCGGAGCCGTCATGTCCCCGAGCGTTCGGCGCCACACGGCCGTTGCCTCTCGAACCGAGACGGGCTCACGCGCGACGGCCGGCGCCGGCGACCACTCGATGCCCGCTTCCACGACGAAGCGTGACCTCGCACCCTCCTGGCCGGCTGCCGGATCGCTTGCGGTGAGAAGGACACGGCGCCCGGCTCGACCGACGACGGATCGGAACAGCCGGCGTTCGTCGGCGAGGCGGGCGCGCATGCGTTCCGACCTCGTCCACGTCCGTTCGAGCGACGTGAGGTCGAACATCGGCTCGGGTCGAGAGGCGCTCGGGAAGTCGCCCTCGACCGCTCCGACCACGACGACCGTGTCGAACTCCGCCCCGGTCGTTCCGTGCGCGGTGAGCACCTGGACGGCGTCGGCGTGCGGATCGCCGATCCCCGCGAGCCCGGGTCCGCCCTCGCCGGCGTCGAGAAGGTCGACGAACGCCGCGACGGATGCGTCGGCCGACCCACCGATGCGTTCGATCGCCTTGGCGAAGGCGACGACTGCGTCGAGGTGGCGTCGCGCACGGTCGTCGCCGTCGTCGACGAGCCGGCGCGAGTACGGAAGCCGTTCCCACAAGATCCTGAACGCCTCGATCACGGACGAGGCGGCACGTTCGGCATCCGCGAGAACCGACCGTGCGTGCTCGAGATTCGTCCGCTCGGGTTCCTCCAAGGTCGCCGCGAACGAGAGTGCCTCGGCGGGCGGACGTGCCGACGCGCGGGTGGCGCGAAGGACCATTCGGGCCTCAGCGGGTGAGAGCCCTCCGAGCTCCGACGTCAGTACGGGTTCGACCAACACGTCGCGCTCGGCCGGCCGGGCGATCCACCGCAGCGCGAGCGCGAACGGAACCGTCGCGGGCTCCGCGGCAAGGGCAAGTCCGCTCTCGGGGACGTGCCTCGGCACGCCCGCGTCGTCGAGGGCGCGGAGCAGCGCGCCGAGACGCGTGCTCTGACGGCGTACGACGACGCACAGCTCACGCCACGGAACGCCGTCGTCGACGTGGATCCGACGGAGCTCGCGGGCCACCGACTCGTGCTCTTCGGACGTGTGCGCGGCGAACCACGCTTCGCGAACCATGCCGCGACCACGGTGATCGGTCGACAACTCCACGCGGACCGCGTTCGGGAATCGTTCGTGGAATCGCTCGAGCGGCACGACGCTCGTTCCCTGGAACGAGAAGACGTGCGCGCCGGCGTTCCCGGCGACGACGATGCTCGCCGGGCGGAGCGCCACGAGGAGCCGTTCGGCCGCGAACGTCGCGTCCTGGTAGTCATCGACGAGGACGTGGTCGAACAACGAGTCGCCGATCTCGGCCGCGACGGCCGCCTGCTCGACGAGTCCGGCGAAGTCGACGGCCGATTCGACGTCGAGCTGGTGCAGGTAGCGACGAAGAAAGCGCGCGAGCTCCGGCCATCCGCCGAGCGAACGCTCGGCGGCAGCGGCCTCGATCTCGTCCGGACCGAGGAGCGCTTCCTGAGCGCGGAGGACGAACTGGCGAACCTCGTCGGCGAAGCCGCGCAGTTGGAGCAGGCGGCCGTACGCCGGCCACTCGGCGGGGTCCTCACCTGCGAGCAACTCCTGGACCTTCCCGAATTGTTCGGCCGCGGCGAGGATCGTCGGCGGCGTCTCGTATTTGAGGTCCCGGTAGCGCTCGCTCGCGACCTGATAGGCGAGCCCGTGGACGGTGACGACGCGCAGGCTGGGAAGCGATCCCGGTAGTCGTGACAACAGCTCGCGACGGGCTTCGTCTCGCGCGTGGCGGGATCCGACGACGAGCGCGACACGGTCAGGATCCGCGCCGCGCGCGATCAGGTTCAGGAACCGTTCGCGAAGGACCCACGTCTTGCCGCAGCCGAACCCACCTGTGACGAGCAGCGGTCCTGAGGCGTGTTCGAGGACGCACTGCTGCTGGGCATCTGGCGAGTAGGGGGCCATCGCGGCGCGATGGTACCGCCGGTCACCGACAGCCTTTCCGCGATCGGCTGGTATTGGCGAACTACGACGTCGAGCGGGCGTGCGATCGAACCCAGCGGTACACCGCCCCGCCGGTGAGGGAACCGACGAGCGTCCCGTCGCGCAGCACCAGTGCGGAATTCGTCGAGCCGAGGCGTGATGCGGCCTGGTCGAGGCGCTCATCGGGTCCGAGGACTGCGACGTGCTCGAGCGGCACCACGGCATCGCGCGCGGGCCTGAGCGGGTCGACCGAGCCGATCGCGCGCGCCGAATCGAACGAGATGACGCCGATCACTCGTCCACCTACTTCGATGACGGGGAAGACGTCGCCCTCGCGGCCGCGCAGGAACCGATCGAGCGTCTCCGACAGCGTCATGTCCGCAGGAACGGCGGGCGGCGGCGGATCCATCGCGTCGGCGACGGTCGCCGCGGCGAGCCGATCCGCCACCCCGGCCTGCTGCTCCGACGCACGTGCGCCTTGGAAGATGAACAGCCCGATCAGCCCGAGCCAGATCGCGGAGAAGACGTTCTGTCGCGAGATCTCATAGGCCGCGGCGACGAACAAGAGGATTCCGACACCTAGCCCGGCCTTCGCGGCGATGCGCGTGCCGGTCGCTCGGTTCCGCGTGGCGCCCCACACCACGGCCTGCAGGACGCGTCCGCCGTCGAGGGGCAATCCAGGAAGGACGTTGAAGATCGCCATGAACAGGTTGATGTAGCCGACGTACCCGAACATGGTCGAGAGCGGACCGCCCCCGTCGTCGGCACTCGACGCGGCCCAGAACAGACCGCCGAGCGTGAGACTCGTCAGGGGCCCGAGGAGCGCGATCGCGAAAGCTGGGCCGGGGCCGCGCTCCTCCGAACGCGCGGCGGTGAACCCACCGAAGAAAACGAGCGTGATGCCCTCGACGCGGATGCCCGCGAGGCGGGCGGTCACGGCGTGCGCGACCTCGTGCAGGAAGACCGACCCGAAGAACAGCGCCGCCGCGACGAGCGCGTACGCGATCGCCTGACCGTCGCCGAGCCCGGGGTAACTGCGCTCGAATCGGGTCCACAGCGAGTACACGGCGATGACCGCGATCCAGATCCACGACGAGTCCACGTTGACGGGGATGCCGCCGATCGTGGCGATGCGGAACGAACGTCCGAACATCCACCGAGGGTACCCGAGCACGCGCAAACGCTGTGCGACAGTGTCCCGGATGAACGAACGGCGCCGGCGTCGCATCCATCGTATCGGCGCGATCGCGGGCGCCGCGGCGGTCGGCCTGATCGGGGCGTGGATCGGGATGGCGCTCCTGGCGCGAACGACGGTGCCGATGGGACCGTTCCGCGTCGCCCTCGACGGCGGGTTCGGTTTCGGAGTGACGAGACTCGAGCTGCCGCCATTCGGCGCACTGACCGCCGACACACACACATCTCCGATCTCGATCACTGCGACGCTCAGCGATGTCGGCGTCGAGCGCCTCACTCGCGTCGTGAACGACGTGGGCATCGACGGACTCGTCACGCAGATCCAACGCGACGCCCTGGACCGCGTGCAAACGCTCGTGTGGCGCTTGCTTGTGCTGTCTGGGGTCGGAGCGGCCGTCGTAGGTGGCCTCGTGTTCCGCACGAAATGGCGGCTCGTGACGACGGCACTGATCTCGGCAGTGCTCAGTGTGGCGGCGTGCGAGGTACTCCTCCTCGTGACGTTCCGACCCGCGGCGTTCACCGAGCCGACGTACTCGGGAACGCTCGCGCTCGCGCCGCGCCTGATCGGTCCGGTGCGCCAGGCGACCGACAGGATCGAGGACCTTCGTGCCGGGCTCGAGCAGATCGTCGACGGAACAGTTCGGGCCTACTCGACGCTGCAGGAGACGCCCGTCGGCGAGGACGCGATCCGCGTGCTTCACATCTCCGACATCCACGCGTCGCCGCTCGGAATGGACTTCGCGCGCGAGGTCGCCCTCGGGTTCGACGTGGACCTAGTGCTCGACACGGGCGACATCACGTCGTTCGCGACCCCCGTCGAGAACCTCATCGTGTCTCGGATCCCGGAGTTCGGGCGGCCGTACCTGTTCGTTCGCGGGAATCATGACTCGATCGGCCTACAGACGGCGATCGCGCGCCTTCAGAACGCCTTCGTGCTCGACGGGCGCGCCGTGACCATCGAGGGGCTGACGATCTATGGGCTCGGGCACCCGGCGTTCACGCCGGCGCGTGGCATCCCCGTCGACGCCGAGGAGTTTGCGGCGCTCGCGCGATCCGTCGGCCCGCGGATCGCCACGGACGTGGAGGCGGCGACCGACCCGGTAGAGGTCGTCGCCGTCCACGACGACCGGATGGCGGAGACAGTCGCAGGACTCGTCCCGGTGGTCGTCTCAGGGCACTTCCACGAGACGCGCGCTCTCGTCGTGAACGGAACGCTCTATCTGCGCGTCGGGACGACGGGCGCGTCGGGCGCGGGTGTCTTCCGTGACCTCGCCGACGTCCCGTTCAGCGCCGAGGTTCTCTATTTCTCCCGCGGTGTATCGCCCGAGCTCATCGCGTACGACGTCATAGAGCAGGACCCGGAGTCGGCAAGCCTCACCGTGCAGCGGATCACCGTGTCGGAGGAGTACGGCGAGCTCGTGTTGACGCCGACGCCGGCGCCGGTGACCGGCGCGACCGGGGATACCGTGCCGACGGGCGGAACGACCGCGACGACGTCGCCGTCCTAGGCGGCGGCCTAAGAACCGTCCGCTGTTACCCTGGTTCGTAGACCCGGAGGCACTCCGGTCGCGATCGTCCGGCCCGGCCTACCCTCCCTTCCACGCGGGCGCGCCCGCGGGGCCGGGCCGGACCTACTCCTCGAGGTCGAGCAGATCGCCCAGCTGGCGCGCGTTGTTGACCGCGAAGTCGCGGTAGCAGTTGTTCATCAATACGTGCGTCTCGCGCACCTGCCCAGAGACGTCCTTGATCTTCGGGACCCACTCGTTCAACTCGGCCTCCGAGTACTCGTAGCGGAAGCGCTCGGACGCGCTGACGTTCTTCTTGGCCCATGCCTTCCGATCGCGGCCGTGGAATCGGACCATCGCCATGTCATCGGCGGTCGCCGCGGCGATCGGCGGCAGGCTCGAGTCGAACCCCTGCGGCATGTCGACGGAGACGTACGGCAGGTCGTGATCGGAAAGGAAGGACAGCGTCTCGTCGACGTTGCGCTCCTCGAGCCAGGTCTTGTGACGGAATTCGACGGCGATGCGGAACTCCTTCAGGCGCTCGGCGCACTCGAGGATGTAGTCCTTGTTCTTGCGCCCGATCACGAACCATTGCGGGTACTGGAACAGGACCGCGCCGAGCTTGCCCGCGGAGTGGAGTGGCATCAGCGCGTCACGGAACCGCTGCCACACCTCGTCGACGACCGTGTCGGGGAGTTGCTCGCGATAGAGGTTCTTCTTGTCCGCGAGTTCCTCCGGCAGCTCGAGATCCTTATACAGCGAGTCGGGCCTGGTGGGGTGGTTCGTGAGCAGGGAGTACGCCTTGACGTTGAACGTGAAGTCCTTCGGCGTCCGCTCGATCCACAGCACCGAGTTCTTCTCGCTGGGCGGGAAGTAGTAGGTGGAGTCAACCTCCACGATGGGGAACTGCTCGGCATAGTAACGAAGCCGCGCCTCGGCGCTCCTGACTTCGGACGGGTAGAAGTGGCCATCCTTGATCAGGGTTCGGTCCGTCCAACTCGCCGTTCCGATGAGGATCCGACCCATAGGACTGACGTTACTCGTCGCCGACGATGGTCGCGTCGGGCGACGGTTTCCTCCGTAGGACCTTGTTCTTCGTCTGCTCGGCTCGCTGTTTCGCGTAGTTGAGCGCGCGCTGCGCCCAGACGTACTCCGTCGCCAATACGGCTAGCCCGGCGATGATCAGCAGGAGACCTGGACCGGGAAGGACGAGCAACGCGAGGCCGACGGCGAGCAAGAGGAGCCCGACGACGCTGACCGCGATCCGCTTGCCGTTCCGTGCGATGAACCGGATCGTTACGTCGAACGGGAACCACACCCATTGCGCGATCCGCGGCATGGAGCCATGCTACTGGCGAGCTCGTACGAAGTGATGCGGCCGCGCCGAACGGCGCGGCCGCACGACTGCATCAACGCTCAGCGGCGTCAGTCGTCGCCGCCGGAACCAGAGTTGTCATGGTCTCCGTTGCCCGAGCCGGAATCGTCGGCGCCAGCGTCGTCATCGCCGTTTCCACGCCCAGAGTTGTCCACGTCGGCGTCGTCATCGTCGACACTCCCAGGTCCGGAGTTCGCGCTCGGACCGGAGTTGTCGTCGACATCGCCATCGTCATCGGCGTCGTCATCTCCGATGCCATCCACGTCGGCGTCGTCGTCGTTCACGTCGTCGGCGACGACCCCATCCACATCGTCGTCGGCACGATCGTCGTCCGCATCATTCCCTACTCCGGGCGTGATGCCCTCGCACTCGGGGTCGTTGAAGTGCTCAGGTTCGTCGCAGTTCCCCGAGATGTCGAACGGACCGTCGTCCGAGGGCGACGTCGTCGAGGTGGGAGTCGAGCTCAGCGTGGGGCTCGAGCCGCTGGCGAACGCCGTCAGCCCGAGTGCGGCAACGATCACGATCGCGCCAATCACCAACGCGATCCGGAACGCGTTCCTCATCTCTACCTCCTTTGGTCGGTCGTCAGATCGACGTCTCAACGGTAGGAAGCAGAGCGTTACCGGCGGGCCAGAGGAGAGATAAGGAGAGGTGAAGGATTCGGGTTAGTCGTCGTCGCGATCGCTCGAACCACTCGAACCGGAACCGGAACTGCTCGACCCCGAGCCCGAGTTGTCGGATCCGGGTCCGGAGTTGTCGGAGCCGGGACCGGAATTGTCCAAAGCCGAGTCGTCCGACCCCGGGCCCGAGTTGTCGTCGGAACCCGCGCCTGGCCCCGAGTTGTCGTCGTCGCGCTCAGACGGCGTAGGCGTCGGCGTGTCGGGCGTCGGCGAGGGCGACCGGTCAATCCCTTCGTCCGGCGTCGGGGAGAGCGAGAAGAGGGACGGCGTCGCCGGTTCGGAGATTTCTTGTCCCGCGAGCGCGAACGCCCAGGCCATCACTCCGACTGCAACCGCAAATCCGGCGACGGCCCAGGCGACGGACACGAGGATCCGCTTGTTCACGATCCCCACGGTACCGACGCGCTGGATAAGACCAGGTAAAGCGGGTCAGGTCTTCAGCGATCGGAGGCGTACCTCTACGCGCGTGCCCCGGCCGACCTCACTCGTCACCTCGATCGAACCGCCCCACTTCTCCGCTAGATCGCTTGCGATCGCCAGCCCCAGTCCGGAACCGCCGCGCGGAGCGTCTCCCCCTCGGTAGAAACGCTCTGTCACCCGAGCGACGTCTTCCGCGCGGATACCCGGACCCCGGTCCTCGACGGCGACGAACGCGGACGTGTTGTGGTGTCCAGCCTCGATCATCACGTCTCCCGGCGCATATGAGATCGCGTTGTCGAGCAGGTTGTCGAGGATCTGGTCGACATCCGATGGGTTCCCTTCCGCGCTGCCCGCGTTGCCGGTCGCGGCGAGCGTCGCACTCGCTCGCGTCGCCCGTTCCTCCCATCGGGCCACGGCGCGCTCGATCGCGTCGTCCAGGTCGACGCGCGTTGGCCGCCCCTCCTCGACGGCCGCTGCCGTCACCAGGAGTCGCGCGACGATCTTGGAGAGCCGGTCGACCTCGCGTTCTGCCGCTTGAAGTCGCCTCTTGACGGCGTCGTCCTCGGCCTCGGCGATGGCGGACTCGAGACGAAGCTTCATCCCGGTGAGCGGCGTCCTGAGCTGATGCGACGCGTTCGCCACGAACTCGCGCTGCGCGCGAACGGTTCGCTCGAGCCGGTCCGCCATCTCGTCGAAGGCCCGCGCCAACTCTTCGATCTCGCTCGCGCCGCCCGCGAGCTCCGTCCTCGCACTGAGGTCGCCCGATCCAAGCCTCCGAGCGGCTCCCGCGAGCTTGGTCAGCGGTCGTGACAGCGAACCGGCCAGGCCGAACGCGAGGATCAATCCGGCAACCAGGCCAGCGGCGCCGATTGCGAGCAAGCCAAGCGTCGTCCGCCGAACATTGTCGCTCACCTGTTGGACGTCTTGCGTGATCCGCACCGCGCCGACGACCCGCTGCTCGTCCTCGTCGACGACGGGAACGGCAGTAGCCATGATGTCTCGGCCCAGGTCCTGGCTCATCCGGATGATCGACTCCGGCTGCCCGTCGAGCGCTCGAAGAATCTCCGGACGTCCGCGTTCCGCGTACATCTCGCCGACCGCGATGCCATCGGAGTCGCCGCTCACGATGCCGGCGGAGTCGACGACGATCACGCGAACATTGGCCCTGGCCGCAGCGTCGCGCACGAGCTCGGTCATCTCGTCCGTCCGATCGATCCGGCTCGGGTCGATTGCCGCGGCTATGCCTTGCGCGGTGACGAGCGCGTTCGTCTCGAGCTCGGCAGCGGCGCGTCGCTGAAGGTTCACGGTGAGCGGGACTCCGAGGCCGATGATGACGACGATGAGGATGTAGGCGAAGGCGAGGACCAGACGCGTTCGGACCCTCGTGGTTCGTACCTCCTACGAGTCTTCCGGCGACAGGAACCGGAAGCCGACGCCTCGAACCGTAGTGATGTAACGCGGGACCGCCGGATCGTCCTCGATCTTCTTTCGCAGCCACGAGACGTGCACGTCGAGCGTCTTGGTCGGGCCGAACCAGTGGGGGTCCCACACCTCGTCCATGATCTGCTCGCGGCGCAAAACGTGGCCCGCGTTCGCCATCAGCATCTGGAGCAGATCGAACTCCTTCGCGGCGAGCTCGACCGGTTGGCCATCCTTGGTCACCGTTCGAGACGCCGGGTCGAGTCGGATCTCGCCGATCTGGATCGGTGTGCGTGGTTCGGATGACCGGCCGCGGCGCAGGATCGCTCGGATCCGAGCGGTGAGCTCGCGCATGGAGAACGGCTTGACGACGTAATCGTCCGCTCCGAGCTCGAGGCCGACGACGCGATCGATCTCCTCGCCGCGAGCGGTGAGGATGATGATGGGCACGTCCGACTCCCGTCGGATCTCGCGTGCGAGGTCGCGGCCGTCGCCGTCGGGAAGCATGACGTCGAGCAGGATCAGATCGGGGGCGCGTCGCCACCCCTGCCTGGCCGACTCGAGGGTCGCGGCGACCTCCGTGTCGAACCCCTCGCGCCCGAGACCTTCAGCGAGCGGCTCGGATATCGACTTCTCGTCTTCGACGACGAGGATGCGCAGCTTCACGAACCGATGCTATGGCCGTTTTGTCTGTCTTGACCGTCGGTATCAGCCCTCACCATGATTCGCCAGGTTTCCGAGAGGGGGTCTTGCGTGTCTGTTACGACGAGCTCCGCAGGCGCCCGAAAGAGACTTCCCCGCCGATCGCAGAGGCCCAGTCATTCACTGGAGTTGCGTCTTGCGATGCTAGCAGTCACCGCAGTTGATCTTGTCGTTTTGGCCGCCGGATACATATTTGGTCCCGTCGCGGCAGGCATAGTTGCTTTCGCCGGTTACGTCGACGTCCGGGAATTTCGAGGCGAGATCTCTATTGAGCGAGCTTTGTTCAACCGGGCGCAGATTTCGCTCAGTGTCATGGCATCCACAGCTGTTTTCTCATTTGTCAGTCCCGATTTGAATGCGTTGCCCCTCGCGGCCGCGGGAGCATTGCTTGCTGTGGCTGTCGACAGTGTTATCAATTTGGGGCTTGTAACGGCTGTAATGGCACTGAATGATCACGTGACGCCTTCGACGTCACTTTCGAGGCTCCGCCTCGGCCCTGTCATGGCCTATGCAGCGTTTGGCTTTCAGAGTCTCTTGCTTGCCGAGGTGTACATCGCGGTTGGACCGTGGGGCCTGGCCCTGTTTGCCATGCCAATCCTTCTCGCCAGAGAGGCTTTCCAGCAAGGACAGAGTCTGTATAGCGCGGAGAGGAGGCTGGGCATTCAAGGCCGCGCACTTCAGGAAGCGACCGACCGAATCGCTGACGAGAGGCGCGATGAGCGACTTGCCGTCGCGTCAGGCCTACATGACGACGTCCTCCCTCCGCTTTTCAAGGTTCACCTACTAGGTCAAGTCCTTAGGCAAGAGATGTCGACTGGCCAACTTCTTGCGATGGAGGATGACCTCCCCGAATTGCTTCGGGCTACCGATGACGCCAGCAACACAGTGCGATCGGTGATTCGAGACCTTCGTCATTCACCGCTCGGCGCTGGAGGACTTGCTCACACACTTCAGCTGTTGGTGCGCGACTTTGAAGGCAGATCTACCGTTTCGTTTGAGACCGAGATCGAGGAGGTTAGAGGCAAGCCCGTCGTTGAGCTTCTCGTCTACCAAATTGCACGTGAGGCCTTAAGAAACGCGATGAGGTACTCGGGCGCCTCGCGAATCAAGGTCGCGCTACGGCAGGATGGCGACGACATCCGACTGGACGTTGATGACAACGGGTCGGGCTTTTCGCCGCACCTGGTGGACGCAAGTCGGCACTTTGGTCTTGCGTTGATTCGCGAACGCATTGAGCTCGCCGGTGGAGCTCTTCAGGTTGATAGCGCAGTCGGGATGGGGACGCGGATTTCTGTGCGGCTCCCTTCAGCCGATACGAAAACGTAGGCTCCGAGCCAATGCTCGGAGCCTACGGAAGCCCGATTCCTTGCGATCGGGGCTAGAGGCGCATGTGGGCGCCGCCAGCCAGCGCAAGCGCCGCTAGCGAGCCGATCGCGATCGCGAGCCGCTTGATCAGCTTCATCCCCATCCACCCCCTCGCGGAGCCGAGACCCCTGACCTACCCCCAACTCACGGCGCCACCCCGATCGGGGGACGCCGCATGAACTATCGGGGGACCCCATGTGGCCGACAAGCCCTCCGTGCTACCTACAGGATTCGTTGTAGGAATCTGAGCGGCATTCGACCAGGCCAGGTGGTGGTTGCCGGCGCGACAAGAAGGGTCAATATGTGACGGCAGCAAAACGTTCTGTGGGGAGGCGAGGGTTGTCGCAAGCGAGACAAGGGGCGGCCTCCGCTCCGACGGCATGGGGACTTATTGCTTTCTACGTTGGGGTCGTCACTCCGACCGTTGCCTTATTGAGCCTCGCACTCTTGCAGGAGCCGCCAGACCTCAAACCAGACGAGTGGGCGAAGCTGGTCGCCTTAGTCCTCATTGTCGCTCTCGTCGAGTTGATTCCGGTTCCGATGTGGCGCGGAACCCACATAGCCATGGGCTTTCCTCTGTTAATGGTCGTGGCCTTCCTGTTCCACCCTCCAGTCGCAGCAGCTGCAGCATTCATCGCCGCGTCGGATCCGCGAGAGTTGCGCCGCGAAGTCGATTTTCTACATGCGCTGTTCAATCGTTCTCAAGTCGCCCTGGCTGTAGGCGCCGCTAGCCTGACGTTCCATGCACTCATCGCAGACGGCGTGGCGTATTCGAACGCGTTCGCCCTTCTTGGCGCTGCGGGGGTAGCCGCGGTTGCCGACTATGTCGTGAATGCTTCGCTCGTCACACTTGGTGCGAGCTTCCTTTATCGGATGCCTCCGCTGCGAGTAGTTCGAGAGCTGCGCGTAGGGCGTTTGAGCGAATTCGTCATCAGCTACCTATTTCTGTCTGTGTTCGGCGTTATCTTGGCTAGGATTCTTATAGTTGAAGAGATCGTCTTCTGGAGTCTTCCAGCTCTCGTGATCCCTCTGCTTCTCGCGCGGCAGATGTTCTTCCGCAGCAAAGCGCTCGAGGAAGCGCACAAGGAGCTCCAAGACCGAGAACACGTCCTTCGCGCGCTGTCGAACCGGATGGCCGAGGAACGCCAAGACGAGAGGATGCAGATCGCGTCGTACCTACACGACGATCTCGCCCAGCTCCTATTCCGACTATCGATCCAGGTGGACGTGGCGCGGCGTCACGTTTCGAGCGGCAAGATCGACGAGGTCGAGAAGCAGCTCGCAGAAATCAAGGACACCAAGAACCGTACATCCGACCGAATCCGCGCGCTGATTCGAGACCTGCACCGTTCTCCGCTCGGTCGCGCTGGTCTGGCGGAAGCGCTCCGGAGCTTCATCGCGGAGGTGAGTGGCGACAACTCCGACGTTCGGTTCCACGCGGCCGACATCGACGAGGTGGAGCTCCCGGCGCCGATCGCCCTGCTCATGTATCACATCGGACGCGAGGCGGTCATGAACTCGCTGAAACACGCCCATGCCAACAACATGTGGATCACCGTCAGGCAGCACGGAGACGAGGTCGAGATGCTTCTCCGTGACGACGGGGGCGGCTTCGACGTCGACGCTCCTGAACCCGAAGGGCATTTCGGCCTGACGATGATGCGCGAGCGAGCCACCGTCGGTGGTGGAACGTTCGAGATGTCGAGCGCGCCCGGCGAGGGCGCGACCATCAAGGTCCGGTTCCCGACCCTGTGGCTCCAGCCAGACGCTCCACAGGGCCCGGGTGCTCAACCTCAAGATCAACCACCCGCGCCGAGCCGCGACGGTGCCGCCCCCGATACGGTCCCCGCTCCTTCGGGGTCGACGGAGTCCGTCCCCGCATAGCCGCGACAGTCAGCCACGTCACCCCGAGATACACGAACACGTCGCCGATGCTGATGGCCTGACCGATCGGATTCGGTATTCCGATGACGTCCGCCAGGAACGTGAGCACGTCGTCGTCGTCCATCAGGTGATGCTTTTCCAAGCCCTCCTGTTGCAGTTGACCGACGTCGTTCCCGTGCCCCGAGTTGATCAGAGCCGACTCGCTCACCGGCATCCCACCATTGGCGACGATGACCGCGAAGTTCGCGGCGACCCCGATCAGGATGAGCGGCATCCCCGGCACTCGAACGTTTGCGATCGCGAACGCCACGATCAGCGTGTACGAGACGGCGAGGGCTGCAGTCCGCACGACGAGATCGGTTCCGCCATCACCTTCCGGCAATGGCATGAACTGGATGGCCAGGCCGACGACGATCAGTCCCCACCATCGCAATCGGAGGTTCTCGAAGGCGCTCAGGCGCCCGCCAAGGAGGTACCCGAGAACAACTGCCAAGCCGACGACGACGACGAAAAGAATCATCTGTTGAAGGGCTCCCGGAGGGCGGCCGATCGTCGCACGAGCGCGCCCAGCGTGTCCAGCAACCTGCACACCGCTGCTACCGTGGGCCGATGGGCGGATCAAACGACCTCGGGTACTTCGGTCCAGATTCCGTCTCGTGGCAGGTTCACCGTGAGGTCACCGTGCTGTTCGGCGGGGCGCGAGCTCTGCTGATGCAAGCGGCGCACCCGCTGGTCATCGCCGGAGCTCGCGAGTCGCGATTCTATGAACGGAACCCGTGGCGTCGGCTGGAGCGCACGCTGCTGCTCACCTACACGATCACGTTCGGCACGAAGGCCGAAGCCAAGGCCGCCGCCGACGCGATCAACGAGGTTCACTCACGCGTCAAGGGCGTCGACGAGGTCACGGGTCGCCCGTACGACGCCCTCGACCCGCAGCTCCTGATCTATGTCCATGCGTCGCTGGTCGAGAGCGCCTTGCTATACGAACGGCTGACGGTCGGCAGCCTCGACGACGAAGGAAGGCAGCGATTCCACGAAGAGCAGATGTTGGCCGCGGAGATGCTCCTCGTCCCACGCGAGGCGATTCCCCGTACCGTGCCGGAGCTCCGCGAATACCTTCGCGAGGTCGAAGCGTCGGGCACCCTTCGCGTGACCGACGCTGCCGAACGCGTCGCAGCCCTGTTCCACGACCCTCCCAGGGAGGCGGAATGGCGCCCGGTGCTGAGGCTCGTCTCGAGACTCGCGTTCGGCACGCTCCCGCCGACAGTACGCACGATGTACGGGATCGAGCTGACGGTGGCACGCCGCGCGGCGATGCGCGTCGCTTTCCCTGCGATGCGAGCGGTGCGGCCCCTGCTCCCTCCGAAGTTCCGGTACATCGCGCCGTATCAGGAGTGGCTGCTGCGGCGCCGAGGGCTGGAACCGAGCCTCGTAGCTCGTTCACGCGAGCGCGCCGGGATCCGCCTCGACCGGACGAGAAGCCTCCGGGGTTAGGTCTGCGATGCAGAACGTCGAGGCAGTCCTCCTCGACATCGACGGCGTGCTCGTCACTTCCTGGGAGCCGTTGCCCGGCGCCGTCGAGACGATCTCTTGGCTCCGGAAGAACGACGTTCCGTTCCGGCTCATCACGAACACGACGACGCACACGCGAGGGGCGCTCGCGAAGACGCTCGCCGACGCGGGGATCGCGGTCTCGGCGAACGAGATCGTCACTGCAGTGGTGGCGACTGGCTCGTATCTGCGGATGGCGCATCCCGGGGCCCGCGTGTTCGTGCTCTCCGACGGCGACGCGCGCTCCGATCTCGAAGGGGTCGACGTGGTCGATGACGAGGCGGATGTCGTGGTGCTCGGAGGCGCGTATGAAGGGTTCGACTACTCGACGATGAATCGCGTGTTCCGAATGCTCACGGACGGCGCATCGCTCGTCGCGATGCATCGGAACATGTACTGGCGAACGAACGAAGGGTTGCAGCTCGACGGCGGTGCGTACGTCGCCGCGCTCGAGGCCGCGACGGGATCGCGCGCCGTCGTGTGTGGCAAGCCGGCGCGGGAGTACTTCATGTCGGCGCTCGACGGGCTCGGAGCGTCGGCCGAGCGAACGGCGATGGTCGGCGATGATCTCGAGAGTGACGTCATCGGCGCGCAGGATGCCGGCTTGATCGGCGTGCTCGTCAGGTCGGGAAAGTTCCGGCAGGACGTGCTCGATCGGTCGGATCGCAAGCCCGACTTCACGATCGACTCGATCGCGCGCGTTCTGGATCTCATCGCGCCGAGTAGCTAACCCTTCGAGGGCGCCGGGCATAGGCTCGGTGGGTGGCCCCTCTCGAACGCGTTCGGGCCGGTCGAAAGACGAACCTCGCGCTCCTGGTTGTTCTGGTCTTCGCGATCGGGACCGGCGCGCTCGCGTTCGCCATCGGCTCCGCATGGGCCTGGTGGGCCTTCGCCGCTCACGGCGCGGCCGGTCTCGCGTTCGTGCTCCTGTCGCCGTGGAAGGCGGCGATCTCGGCTCGCGGCCTACGCAGGGAACGCTCAGGAGCCGCCGCGTCCGTCTCGCTCGCAGGTCTGGTCATCGTGGTCGTCGCATCCGGCGTGGCGCACTCGGCGGGAGTGTGGACGGGCACGCTCGCGATGCAGGTCCATGTGGGCTCCGCCCTGGTCTCGATCCCGCTGATCGTGTGGCACGTCGTTGCCCGTCCGGTCCGGCCGCGACGAACTGACCTGTCGCGGCGGGCGCTCATCCGGGGAGCGGCGCTTGCTGGCGGTTCGGTGGCGACGCTCGGCGCCATGGAGGGCCTGGTGCGGATTGCCGGTCTGCGGGGTTCGGAGCGGCGGTTCACCGGTTCGTACGAGCGTGGATCGTTCGAGCCCGACGAGATGCCCGTGACCCAGTGGCTCGACGACGAGGTTCCGGTCATCGATTCGTCGACGTGGCGGCTCGCCGTTCGCGCCGTCGAGAACGACGGCGTGGGCAGCGCGTTGTCGTTCGAGGAGCTCGACGCGTTCGACGATCGGGTACGGACCACGCTCGACTGCACGGGAGGGTGGTTCGCCGAACAGATCTGGTCCGGCGTCCGTATCGACCGTCTGATCGAGGGGACCCATGAGGAGGTTCGCAGCGTGCTCGTGGTCTCCGCTACCGGATACGCGCGTCGTTTCCCGATCGCAGACGTTCACGACATGTGGCTGGCCACGCGAGTTGGCGATGAGATGCTCTCGCCGGGCCACGGCCATCCACTGCGACTCGTGGCGCCGGGGCGCCGTGGGTTCTGGTGGGTGAAGTGGGTCGAGCGCATCGAGGTGAGCTCTACGCCCTGGTGGTGGCAGTCACCGTTCCCGCTCACGTGAACGTCGTAGGCTCGTCGCCTCATGGACCCGGAACGCACGCGCCATGCGCGAGCGCTCTTCGCCGGCATCGCGCCCGAGTACGACCGCATGGGCTCGGTGTTGTCCTTCGGACGAGATCCCTCATGGCGCCGGTTTCTCGTCTCGCGGGTGAACGCGATCCCGGGCTCATGGGTGCTCGACGTGGCGACGGGAACCGGACTCGTCGCGCGCGAGCTCGCGGCGAGGAACGTCCGTGTCGTGGGAGCCGATCAAAGCCCGGCGATGCTCAGGCGCGGCCAAGCCGCGGTTCGACGTGACGGCCTCGCCGAACGCATTCGGTTCGTGCTGGCACAGGCGCAGACCCTGCCGTTCCCGGACGAGACGTTCGACGCGCTCACGTTCACGTACCTGCTCCGCTACGTCGATGACCCGGCCGCGACCCTTCGCGAGCTCGCCCGCGTCCTCCGACCGGGAAGTGTGATGGCCTCGCTCGAGTTCCACGTGCCGCAGGACTCCTGGGTGCAGGCGGGTTGGTTCGCGTACACGCGCGGCGCGCTCCCGCTGATCGGCGGCGCGGTATCGAACGCGTGGTATCGGACGGGACGGTTCCTCGGCCCGAGCATCAGCGAGTTCTACCGGCGCTATCCGGTTCCGGTTCAGGTGCGGATGTGGCAGGAGGCCGGGATCCGGCGCGTTCGAACGAAGCAGCTGACGCTGGGATCGGCCATCGTAACGTGGGGGATCAAGGCCAACCCGCTCACCGATGACTGATGTTCGACAACGCCCCGCGTTCTACGTGCTCCCCTCAGGCGGGTGGCGCGACTATTGGTCGCTCCTGCATCCGCCGTACACGGTGTGGCACCTTTCGTACGTCGCGATCGGGGCCGCGCTGGCTCCCGACCTCCACGTCGGGTGGCTCCTGGAGACGCTCGCAGCCTTCTTCTTGGCGATGGGCCTGGCAGCCCACGCCCTGGACGAGCTCAACGGGCGGCCGCTTCGAACCCGCATCCCCGGCGGCGTCCTGATCGCCATCGCCGTCGTCGGCCTGGGTGGGGCGATCGCGTTCGGTGTGCATGGAGTGATCGAGGTCTCGCCGTGGCTGTGGGCGTTCATCGCGGCCGGCGCGTTCCTCGTCGTCGCGTACAACATGGAGCTGTTCGGGGGAGTGGTCCACTCGGACCTGTGGTTCGCGCTGGCCTGGGGCGCGTTCCCGGTGCTAACCGCCTACTTCGCGCAAACGGCGGTGGTCCGTGTCGAAGCGGTGCTGGCGGCCGCGTCGTGTGCAGCGATCTCGGCGGCGCAACGAACGCTGTCGACGCCCGTTCGTCGCCTTCGACGGAACGTCGTCGGCGTCAGCGGCGAGGTCGAGCTCAACGACGGCACGCGCGAGCGGATCGACGCGTCGGCCATCCGTGACGCGCCCGAGCGAGCGTTGCGGTGGCTTTCGCTCGCGATGCCCCTTATTGCGACCGCGCTCGTCGTCGCCCGCCTGTCCTAAGAGGGGGGATTGCAGTGGCGTTCAAGGGCCTCGGCAAGATCGGACAGATCCATCTCAGCGTGGCCGACGTCGACCGCTCGGTCACCTTCTACCGAGACGTTCTGGGAGTCTCGTTCCTGTTTGCCGTTCCGGGCCAGCAGATGGCCTTCTTCGACTGCGACGGCGTTCGCCTGTACCTCGGCGTGCCGGAGAGCGAGGAGTTCCGCTCGAGATCGACGATCTATTTCAGCGTCGAAGATATCGACGCCGCATACGCAGAGCTTCGCGAGCGAGGTGTCTCGTTCCGGGGGGCGCCGCACCTGATCAACAAGACGGAATCGTCCGAGCTCTGGATGGCGTTCTTCACGGATCCAGAGGGGAACAACCTGGCCCTCATGGCCGAACGGCCTCTGTCTCAGGTGGTCGGGTAGCGGAGGGGAAGCCCCCGTATGCCGGCGTTCGCCGCGACGAGGCTCCAGCCCCCGAGACTCGAGACGACCAGCCGCTGGAGATCGTCGCCTGCAAAGGCGAGGTTCGTCGGCTGGTTGAGGACCACTCCATCGGGATCCTCGGCGATGACGTCAGCGCTGCCGTCGGGCTGCACGCGGTAGATGCGATCGGGCCGGTAACAGCCGACGAACATCGATCCGTCCTCGGCGAGCGCGAGCCCGTCCGGCTGTGAGCCGGTGAGGTCCGCGATATCGACCGGCTTACCGGCCGCGCCGTCGTCCTCGATGGGGATCCGAACGATCACTCGGCCGTGCGACTCGACGACGAGGAGCGCGGAGCCGTCTCGATCGAGGCAGCAGCCGTTCGGAAACCGCGGCGCGAGGTCCGTCCACAACGTCGTCGAACCGCCGGGGGCCACGCGATAGATGACCCCGTCGTCGTCTCCCCATTCGCCCGAGTCCGTGACGTAGAGCCATCCGGCATCGTCGAAGGCTGCGAAGTTCGGGACCCGCATGGGCCGGTCGGGCGTTCCCGGTGTGTACGTCGTCACGTCTCCGTTCGGCGAGATGCGTTTCACGGATGCGTTTCCGTAGTCGCACGCGTAGACGTTCCCCGAGCGGTCGAGCGTCACGCCGTAGATGAAGCCGCCGGTGGAGGCGAGCTCGCGCACGGACCCGTCGCCGTCGATCCTTAGATCTGGCCGGCTTCGCCACCTGCGTAGAGGGCGCCGTCGGGCCCAAGGGCCACACATTCGGGATGGTCGAGGTCGGTCGCGATGGTCACGAACGCTTCAAGCATCGGATTTCGGAAACGTCGAGCTGTGGACCTCACGAATAAGACGAATCGCCTTCCGGCCGTCCGCCGCCGCGCCGGCGACCAGGACGCGGACGACCTGCGGCCCCCGGCTCCACGCCGCGAGTGCGACCGCCGGTTCGCGAGGACAGCAGCCGTCGGGTAGGTGCACGACCAGCGGAACGTCGCCGAAGAGGGTCTTGTCCGGGCCCCGCACCTCACCGATGAGGTCGGCGACGTTCGCTCGGAGCCACGCGAGGTAGGTGGACGCGCCCTCGTTCGAGTCGAAGCTGAAGACACCGACGTCTATGCGGCGGATCGCCCGACCATCACCGGCGTACGCGCGCCGGACTCCGGCCTGGAAGCCGGCGACGTCAAGGATGCCGGAGAGCGCCTGCGCGTCCACGGCCTCCGCCGCCACGTCCTCGGCGGTGACGAGCGTCGTCGTCGTCGGCGTCAGGCCCCCGACGTTGGAGGGCGGCTCGGCGGGAGGTGTCAGCGACGAGCCGGCGCACCCGGCCAGTGTCAGAACGATCGCCCCGTACACCAGGCGTGCCCTGAGCGTTGTGCCTCCCCGTACCTTTCGGAGTCGCGGCGCGCAGCGCATAATACGGCGGCTTCGAGATCGATTCCGCTGGTCAGGGGGGAGCGCATGCAGGACTTGGATCGCCTGTTGGCCGAACGGTTCAATCGCCGGGGGTTCATCCGCCTTGCCGGTGCGAGCGGCGTGGGCGCTGCGCTTCTTGCCGCGTGCCGTCGTGCGGAGGACGCTGGCGGCCCAAGGGCCACCGGCGGAGAGCGTCCCTCGATCGAGGAAGAGCCGGGCAACCTCCAGGTCTTCGACTGGTCGGGTTACGGCAACGGCGACTACTACCCCCGGGAAGAGAAGCAGTTCCTGTGGAGTCAGTACCAGCGCGAGACGGGCGACACGCCCGAGTTCATCCTGTTCGAGAACGACAGCGCCGGGTTCACCAAGGCCGTCTCGGGGACGTCGTTCGATGTCGTCCACCCGTGTGGCTACCGCTACCGGGATTGGGTCGACGCTGGGCTAGTGCAGCCGTTCGACACCTCGCTGATCCCAAACTTCTCGGCGCTGAACCCCAGTCTCATGGAGCAGGGAGTCGTCGACGGTCAGCAATACTTCGTCCCGGTGGACTGGGGGTTCATCGCGCCGCTGGTGAACCTCGATCACGTCGAGCCGAACGAGCAGTCCTTCGGGATCCTGTTCGACGAGCGGTATGGCGGTCGCATCTCGTGGGTCGATACGGTCAACATGCTCTACATCGCGGGGATCTACCACCAGGTATCCGATCCGTTCGACATGACCGACGACGAGCTCGGGGAGATGCGAGACTTCCTCATCGCGAAGAAGCCCCTCGTGCGGTTCATGTGGAACCAATCGTTCGACTTCTGGCAGGCCTTCAAGTCCGAAGAGGTGTGGATCGGCTACGCGTGGCCGGACACCGTGGGCTACGCGGCCAACCGCGGCATGAACTATCTCTACATGGAGCCGAAGGAAGGGCTCGTGACGTGGGTCTGCGGCATGGGACTCGCGGCCGACACGCAGAACTACCACCACTCGCACGCGTACGTGGACTCGTGGGCGAGCGAGAAGGCGGCAGAGTTCCTGATGGCCTACTACTACTACGGCCACACGAACGAGGAGATCGATCTGTCGAAGCTGCCCGAGGGCGTCGTCGAGGCGCTGTACCTCGACGACCCGTCCATCCTCGAGCCACCGCGGTCGATCCCCGAGTCGTACATCCCCAGGCGGGACGTCTACGACCAGTACTGGCAGGAGGTGTTGGCCGCCTGATCCGTCCGGCGGCTGACTAGATCCGTGGCCACCCTGGAGGGGGCCGGCAGCCCGGTCGCCGTCCGCGCGCGCCGTGGCGACGGCCGCGCGACGCTCGGGCTGCTGTCGGGGCCGCTCGTGTGGCTGGTGCTGTTCTTCGTCATCCCCGTCGGGTTCATCGCGGCGTACAGCGTCGGCGCCGTGTCGCTCTTCCCCACCGACAGCGGCGTGCTCTCCCTGCAGGAGTGGGGGCATTTCCTCGGGGGAGGGTCGATCTACATGGGGCTGTTCTGGAAGTCGATCCGGATCTCCCTCACTGTGTCGCTCGTCGTCGTGCTGCTGGCGTACCCCGTCGGGTACTACCTTGCGCTGTGCGTCGGGCGACGGAAGTACGTGCTGCTGCTCCTGATCATCGCCCCGTTCCTGACGAGCTTCCTTCTCCGCGTTCTCGCGTGGAAGGTGATCCTCGGCGAGCAGGGCGTCTTGAACTCGTTCCTGTCGTGGTCGCACGTGCGTAGCCCGGACGATCCCATAACGTGGCTGCTATACGGGCAGTTCGCGGTGATGTTGGTGCTCGCGTACGTCTGGGTTCCGTTCGTCGCCCTGCCGATCTTCGTCAGTCTGGAGAACCTCGACCGCAGCGTCCTCGAGGCCGCCGGCGATCTCGGCGCGAGCCGCTGGCGCACGTTCGTCCGAGTGACGTTGCCCCTCAGCCTTCCGGGAGTGTTGGCCGCGTTCCTGTTCGTGTTCATCCCCACGATCGGCGAGTTCGTCACGCCGCTCCTGGTCGGCGGGCCGAGCGGCTACATGTTCGGGAACGCGATCAACAACCTGTTCACGGGGGCGCTCGACTGGCAGACGGGATCCGTGCTTGCCCTGTTCATGCTGACCGTCGTCGCCGGGTTGATGGCGCTGTTCGGTCGATTCCTGCAGGTCCGCAACGTCGCGGCCGGCTGAGGCGCCATGGAGGTCGCCACTTCCACCTCCGCCCGCCGAGCCCTCACCGTGTTCTTCTTGTTCCTCGCGCTGTTCCTCTACCTTCCCATCGCGATCCTCGCGGTTCTCTCGTTCAACGACGGGGACGTCACGTTCCCCCTGCAGGGGTTCACGACCGAGTGGTACTCACGGTCCCTGTCGAACCCGTCGTTGCTCGCGGCCCTTCGGCGGAGCGCGATCGTGGCGACGACGTCGAGCGCGATCGCCGTCGCGCTCGGTACGTTGGTGGCGTTCGCGCTGGTCCGGCGGCGATTCGTCGGCAAGTCGGTCGCGTCCGCGCTGTTCTTCTCACCGCTCGTCGTTCCCTATCTCGTGTTCGGGATCTCGTTGCTGGTGCTCCTGACCGCGTTCGACCGGTTCCTCGCCGACTCGACGGGTTACGTGATCGGTCTCGGGCTGCATGCGGTCGTGATCGGCCACGTCGTGGTGTCACTCCCCTATACGGCGCTGACGATCATCCCGCTGCTCGAACGGCTTTCGATCTCCCTGGAGGAGGCGGCACAGGACCTCGGCGCGGGGCCGTGGGACAAGTTCCGGCGGGTCACGCTTCCGCTGCTGACGCCCGCGCTGTTCTCGTCGTTCCTGATCGCGTTCACGTTGTCGTTCGACGAGTACGCGATCGCCTCGTTCCTCGCCGGTACGCAGGCCACCTGGCCGGTGTTCCTGTTCGGTCAGCTCCGCGTGCCGAGCCAGCTGCCGCAGCTCGTCGCGGTCTCCTCGGTGATCTTCTTCGCCTCGCTGCTTTTGGTGTTGACGGCCGAGATCACCCGCCGCGTGACCGCCAGCCGCTACGGCGAGGCGTTCGCGTCGCGCGGCCTGGCATAGGCGTATCCGAGAACCTCGATAGTCTTGAGCGCGTGACGGCGCCCACCACGATCGGCGAGCTTCACGCCGCGCGATATCCCGACCTCACGGTGAAGGAGGAGCTGCGAGCGAACCTCCTCGCCAAGCTCGGACGCCGCGAGGCGCTGTTCGACACGATCGTCGGCTTCGACGACACCGTGCTTCCGAGCCTCGAGCGCGGCATCCTGGCCGGTCACGACCTCATCCTGCTCGGCGAACGGGGACAAGCGAAGACCCGGCTGATCCGTCGTGTCGTGGACCTCCTCGACGAGACGACGCCGGTGATCGCCGGGTGCGAGGTGAACGATCACCCCTACCGACCGATCTGCGCCAGGTGCCGGGCGCTCGTGGCCGACGACGGAGATGCCGTGCCGATCCGCTGGATCGATCGAGACGAGCGGTACGCGGAGAAGCTCGCGACGCCCGATACGAGCGTCGCGGACCTCATCGGGGACGTCGATCCGATCCGAGTCGCCGAGGGCCGGTATCTGGGCGATGAGCTTACGATCCATTACGGCCTCATCCCGCGGACGAACCGAGGGGTCGTCGCCATCAACGAGCTGCCCGACCTGCCCGAGCGGATCCAGGTCGCGCTGTTCAACATCCTCGAGGAACGCGACGTGCAGATCCGCGGCTACCGCATCCGTCTGCCACTCGACTTGCTGCTGGTCGTCACGGCGAACCCGGACGATTACACGCATCGAGGCCGGATCGTGTCTCCGCTGAAGGACCGATTCGGGACGCAGGTTCGAACGCACTATCCGGAAACGCTCGCAGACGAGATCGCGATCATGGAACAGGAGGCGCGCTCCGCCGCGGGCGACGTTCCGCTCCGAGTGCCGGTGTACATGAAGGAGCTGCTCGCGGCGCTCACCGCGGAGCTCCGTCGGTCGCCTCACGTGAACCATCGCAGCGGCGTCAGCGTCCGCTACTCGATCGGGAACCTCGAGACGCTGGCCGCGGCTGCGGTTCGTCGCTCGGTGCGGACAGGCGAGCCGGAGGCCGTTCCGCGGGTGTGCGACTTGCCAGCCGTCTTGGCGTCGAGCCTCGGACGCGTGGAGTTCGACACGATCGAGGAAGGTCGCGAGGAGGAGATCCTGGCCCGCGCCGCGAAGACCGCCGAGCTCGAGGTGTTCCGCCGCCGGCTCTCCGGCTACGACTTCCAGCCGATCCTGTCGCGGTTCGCCGAGGGATTCGAGGCGGAGACGTCCGACCTGATGCCGGCGTCAGCGCTGCTCGCGCAGTTCGGGGAGTTGCCCGGGCTGTCGAAGCTCCTCGAGCGGCTCGGCGTCGAGGAAGAGAGTCCGGGCGCCGCGGCGTCGGCCGTCGAGTTCGCGCTCGACGGGCTTCACCTGTCGCGTCGGCTGAACAAGGACGAGACCGGTCGCACCGGCGCGTACCGGTATCGCGGCGCCGCCCCGTAAGGGGTGTCCGAACTCCACGGTTACGTCGGATTCGCCGTCGTCGGCATTTTTGCCATCGGATGGCTGTGGGGTCTCGGGGCGTGGATCGCCCGCCGCGGCCCCGGCAACGCGTACTGGGCGGTGTGGCTCCCTGTGGCGCAGGTCGTCGCCGGGCTGCAGGCGGTGTTCGGGATCATTCTCTTGCTGCTCGGCCGGACGGTCGAAGCCGACGGGGCGCTCGGTGGCGTCCTGCACTACGTCTACGGGCTGCTCCCGATCCTGTTGTTCGTGGTCGCGCACGTGATCGCCAGGGCGGGGAACGCATCGATGCTCGGGTTCGCGGCCGAGCGTCGCATCGCGCCGTGGGTTCCGTTCGCGTGGGCGTCGTTCATCTCGTTCGGACTCACCCTGCGCGCCCTCATGACCGGCCTCGGCGTCGGGTAGCCCGCCCGCGGTCTTTCGTCGCGAGGCGCGTACGCTGAGTCGATGCGGCGGTTCCGCTACTCGCGCTGGGACGACACGCAGGATCCGTTCGGCGCCGACGTCCCTGCAGCCGAGCTGCTCGAGGAGCTTTCTGACGACATCCTTTCCGGCGCGGGGGCGGAGGGCGCGCTTTCGAGACTGATGCGCCGCGGAATGCAGGGACGGTTCAGTGGGCTCGACTCACTCCGGGCGAGGCTTCGCGAACGCCGTCGCCGCGAGCAGGGCGCATTGAACCTCCAGGGGCCGCTCGAAGAGATCCGGGAGCAGCTCGAGGAGATCATCGAGCGCGAACGCACCACGCTCTCGTTCGAGCCGGGCGACGACGCACGGATGCGTGAAACGTTCCTCGATGCGCTCCCTCCGGACGTGCCCGGCAAGGTCAAGGAGCTCACGGACTATCGGTTCGTCGACGGGCGCGCGCAGCAGGACTTCGACGCCTTGATGGATCGCCTGCGCGAGGAGGTCATGGGCGCGTACTTCCGGAACGTGGCGCAGGGCATGCGGAGCCTGTCCGGCGAGGAGCTGGCCCGCTTCCGCGACATGCTCGCGGAGCTGAACGACATGATCGAGCGCCGCGACCGCGGCGGGCCGTACGACTTCGACGGATTCATGGACCGGTACGGCGACTTCTTCCCGGAACGGCCGCGAACGCTGGACGAGCTGCTCGAGCAGATGGCCCGGCGCATGGCTGCGATGTCGCGCCTGCTCGCCTCGATGTCGGCGGAGCAGCGCGCCGAGCTCCAGGCGCTGGCCGAGCAGGTCATGCAGGACATGGATCTCGCGTTCGAGGTCGATCGGTTGGGCTCGAACCTCTCCTCGATGTTTCCCGAGATGCCGTGGGGTGAGCCGGCGCTCGCCGGCGGCGAGGACGCCATGCCGCTGTCGGCGACCGTCGACGCGATGGAGCGACTTCACGACTACGAGGAGCTCGACCGGTCGCTCCGCGGCGACTACGCCGGCGCATCGATCGACGACGTCGACGAGGAGGCGTTGCGGAATACGCTCGGTGAGGACGCCGTCCGCGATCTCCGTCGTCTGAAGCAGATCGAGCGCATGCTCGAGGAGGCCGGTCTCGTCTCGCGTCGCGACGGACGCCTCGACGTGACCCCGAAGGGCGCGCGAAAGCTCGGCGAGCGCGCGCTGGTCCGGGTGTTCGAGGAGCTCCGACGCGACCGGGAGGGAGCGCACGACGCTCGCGACGCCGGAGGACTCGCCGAGCCGACAGGCGCGACGCGCCCGTGGCGGTTCGGAGACGCCGGTCAGATCGCCGTGCAGCGCACCGTATTCAACGCCGTCGTCAGAGGCGAGCCTGGGCAGGCCGTTCGGCTGCGACCCGACGATTTCGAGCTGGTCGAAGCGGAACAGCGAACGGAGACGGCGACGGCGCTCTTGCTCGACCTGTCGTTCTCGATGCCGCTTCGTGGACATTTCGTTCACGCGAAGCGCATGGCCCTCGCGTTGCACGCGCTGATCGAGGGCCGATATCCCCACGACCGGCTGTACATGATCGGGTTCAGCGATTACGCCCGCCGCATGGAGCCGCAGGACCTCACGGCCGCCGGATGGGAGCGCGTCTACGGGACGAACATGCAGCACGCGTTCAACCTGGCGGGGAGGCTCCTGTCCCAGCACCCGCGCTCGACCCGGCAGGTCATCATGGTCACCGACGGCGAGCCGACCGCGCATCTCGAAGGCGAGCACGCGCAGTTCAGTTGGCCGCCCGTTCCGGAGACGATCCGCCTCACGCTGGCCGAGGCGATGAAGCTCGCGAAGAGCGATGTGACGCTGAACGTCTTCATGCTCGAGGACTCTCCGGGGTTGATCCGGTTCATGGAGCGGCTCGCGGAGCTCACCGCGGGACGGATCTTCCTGATGGACGATCGCGAGATCGGGGACTTCGTCTTGCGCGACTACGTCGCGCGGCGGCCGCGCTGACCGAACTTCATCGCGCGGCGTTCCACCAGATCGTCACGAGCGTCTCTCGCGGAGGACCCGTCGACCACAGACCGTCGCGCTCGACGAGCCGGCCGCCGATCGCCTCCGCGATCTCGTTGTCGCGCTCTTTCGGCAGGCACAAGCGTCGGCGGACGAGCGCGATCGCGTCCTCTCGGCGCGCGAACCCGGTTGTCGTTTCGACTTCGTGGTCCTGGCGATCCGCGTCGAATCCGAGCAAGCGGATCCCTTCCAGCGCGTCATCGGCCGTCGGCCCCGATGGCCGCTCGAGCCCGTGGAACCGTAGCCACAGGTCGGCCATCCACACGAGCGGATGTGTCGGCGTCATCTCGATGACGACCCGACGGCCCGCGTGCGCGTCGAGAGGAGGCACGAAGCGTTCCAGATCGGTCCCGTTATAGAGGACGTGGTGACACACGACGACGTCGCAGGCCGGCGTATCCGCTTCGACGTCCGGCCACCCGCCGAGTATCTGTTCGGCCGCGATGCCGCGCTCGAGCGCGGCATCGCGGAACGACGCGAGCATCTCCTCGGAGCGGTCCACCCCCACGATGAGGCCCGCCCCGTCGGCAAGCGGTAACGACGCGGCGCCACCGCCGACGCCGACGTCGAGCACGGAGCCGCCTTTCGGGAGTGCCTCGCGCGCCCGTGCCGTCGACGGCGACGTTTCCCCCTCCCCGGCGGTCCCCTCTCGCACGCGGAAGAGCTCGACGGGGAAGCTCCAAGGCGACTCGGGCGCCATAGCCAAGATCTCGGCGGGGATGCCCCAGCCGTCGAGCTCACGCCTCCACCGCTCGAACAGGTGGTCCGGCTGCGACGAGCTCACCGCTCCAGCTCGCGAAGGATCTCTTCAGTGTGCTCTCCGAGCAGCGGCGGCGGCCGCCGAACCGACGGCGTCACCCCGTTGATCCGGATGGGCGACACGACGAGACGCAGCGCGCCGCGTTGGGGATCGTCGACGGTCTGGATCGCGGATGCACCTTCCGCCGAAGCGAACACCTCGTCGAGCGCTCGGACCGGCGCGCAGGGCACCCCCGCAGCCTCGAGCGCGGCGATCCATTGCGCGGCGGTTCGCGTGGCGAAGGCCTCGCCGAGCTCCGCGACGATGACGTCCCGGTTGCGAACGCGTGCCGCGTTCGTCGCGAACCGGTCGTCGGTCGCGAGCTCCCGGCGACCGAGGGTCTCGCACGTTCGAAGGAAGAGACGGTCGTTGCCCGCCGCGAGGATGAACGGTCGATCCGACGCGTGGAACAGCTGGTACGGGACGATGTTCGGGTGCGCGTTCCCCAGTGGTTGGGGAACGACGCCGCCGATCAGGTAGTTCGCCGCCTGATTCACGAGGGCGGCGACGCTCGCGTCGAACAGCGAGATCGAAACACGCGAGCCTCGTCCCGTCTCTGCCCGCGCAATGAGCGCCGATTGGATCGCGTTCGCGGCGTACAACCCGCAGATCACGTCGAGCAGCGCGACGCCGACCTTGGTCGGCTCGCGTCCGGGATGGCCGGTGAAGCTCATCAGGCCCGACAGCGCCTGCACGATGATGTCGTAGCCCGGTCGCCGATCCGCCTCGTCACGAAACGTCGTGAGCGAGCAGTAAACGAGTTCCGGGCGCGCCGCTACGAGCGATGCGTGGTCGAGTCCGAACGTCTCCATCAACCCGGGCCGGAAGTTCTCGACGACGACGTCCGACGAGAGCGCGAGACGCCGTGCGACGCCACGGCCTTCGTCCGTCGCGAGGTCGACGACAACCGACCGCTTGTTCCGGTTCAACGAGAGGAAGTACGCGGCGTCGCTGCCGACGAACGGCGGGCCCCAACCGCGGGTGTCGTCTCCGGTGCCGGGGCGCTCCAACTTGACGACGTCGGCGCCGAGATCGGCGAGGAGCATCGTCGCAAGCGGTCCGGCGAGGACGCGGGAAAAGTCCGCGATTCGGATACCGGCGAGGGGGAGACCCGTCGGTTCGGGTTCGACCCGCTCCCTCGACGTGGATGGGCCGCCCAGCCGCTACCTCCCCACGGTGACGTGAAAGAGCGGCGCCGCCAGAACCCGAGGGTTCCAGCGGCGCCACTGAGCATCCAACACCATCGCGGCCGAGCGGTCAAATCGGAAGCGGCGTCTTGTGGCTCTTTCCCGCCGACGCAACTGGACGTGTACACGTCGGGTGGCAATGGATCGCCGGATACAGCACGATAGGGAGGCATGAACCAGGAGAGCCTGGAGCGGGCGAACGCGTTCCTTGCGGCCGTCGCGTCTCGCGCGGGCGAAGGTGACCTGATCGACCTCTCGCCGGCCGAGCTGGGGCGTGAGATCGGCGTGAACGAGCCGCTGGCCGCGGCGAGGGCGATCCGCGCGCTGTTGGCGCGCCGGCGTCTCGAGGCGGTCGACGGCAGGTACCGGCTGCTCGACCCACGCCCGATCGAGGTGGGCGAACGGGAGCAGGTCCCGCGGCCGCGCCGGATCAAGCGGGGGCGGCCCCGTGCCGGCACCACTGCAGAGCCGTCCACGTCCAGGCGGACGACCTACTCGGATATCGGTAGGGAGACGGTCGAGCGCCTTGTCGAGCTGGGGCGGGAGGTAGGGACGCTTCGAGGCGCGGTCCGAACCGCCCGCGAGGAGGCACGAGACGCGCAGGCCGCCCGCGACGGCGCTGAACGGCGCGCTTCGACGCTGGCCTCGCGGGTCAAGGAGCTCGAGGCCCGCGCCGAGATGGCCGAGAGCAACCTTCGAACGCTTCTCACGGCGGCGAAAGGCGCCAGCCGCGACGCTCCGGTCGGCGACACCGAGATGGAGGCCATCCTCGGCGTTCTCAAGGGCGGAGGCGAACCCCCCAGCGATAGCGGCGAGAGCGCTCGATCGCCGGAGCGACCCGAACACGACGAGGCCGTACCGGCGACGGGGGACTCTGAACGGGCGTTCTAACGCGCTGGTGCCGCGGTCGGCGGCGGCGCCGGAACAGCGGTTCCCGCGTGGATCACGTTCGCGACGTGACAGGCGGCGGCGTGACCCGGCCGTAGCTCGAGAAGCCCCAGATCGTCAGCCCTGCATTTGTGCTCCACGCCGAGCTGCGCCGATCTTCCAGACGTTAGCTCCGGACACCGTGGGTGGAATCGGCACCCCGGTGGGATGCGCGTCGGGTCGGGCGGCTCACCGGCCAGGATCGGCCGGTCGATCCCTTCGGCCTCCGGTACGACGTTCAGCAGCGCCTGTGTGTACGGGTGCAACGGTTTCGTCAGCACGTCTTCGGCTGGGCCGATCTCCACGATCCGCCCGAGGTACATCACCGCGACGCGGTCGGCGACCGTCCACGCGAGCCCGAGGTCGTGCGTGACGACGATGATCGAGATGCGGTCGCGTTCGCGGAGCCGCATCAGCAGGCTCAGGATCTCGCCGCGCACGGACGCGTCGAGGTTGGAGACGGGCTCGTCCGCGACGATGATTTCGGGTTCCAGAACCAGCGCACCGGCGATCACCACACGTTGGCGCTGCCCACCCGACAGCTCGTGCGGGTAGAGCAGGAAGAACCGCTCGGGCGGCCGCATCCCCGCGCGGGAGAGCGCGCGGGCCACCAGTTCCTCCTCGGACTCGCCCCCAGATCCGCGATGGATCCCGTGGATGCGCAGAGCCTCGGCGACGATCTCGTAGATGGTTTGACGCGGATTGAGCGACCCCATCGGATCCTGGAACACCATCTGCACGCGCCGTCGGAACTTCCGGACGTTTCGAACGGGCTTGCCCTCGAACAGGATCTGGCCGCGCTGTGGCGTGAGAAGACCCATGATTGCCCGGGCCGTCGTCGTCTTCCCGCAGCCGGACTCGCCGGCGAGCGCGAGCACCTCGCCTCTGCGAAGGTCGAAGCTCACGCCGTCGACGGCACGCGCGTCGCTCCCCTTCTTGCCGAAGAGGCCGCCGATGACACCGACGCGGCCCTGGAAGGTGACCGCGAGGTCGCGGATCTCCAGGACGACGCCCTCGATAGTCCCAGTCTCCTTGACGACGCTCATTCCACTGCTCCGGGCGCGTCGACGAGCGCGCCCTCGACGAGCAGGCACGCCGCCCGCCGCCCCTCGCCGGCTGGGTAGAGGTCCGGAACGATCGTCGGGCAGGCATCGAACGCCACGGGACAGCGCGGGTGGAACGGGCACCCGGATGGGATCGCCTGCGGGTCCGGTGGATCCCCGCCGAGCCCCGACGGGTTCCGGCGGAACCGCGCGTCACCGATCGTGGGGAACGCCGCGGAAAGCGCCCGGGTGTACGGGTGGGCCGGATCATGGAATACCGCTCGCGACGGTCCCTGCTCGACGACCTTGCCCGCATACATGACCGCTAGACGGTCGGAAACCTCGACGAGGACCGACAGGTCGTGCGTGATGAACAGCATCGCCAGGCCGAGCTCTCGCTGGAGATTCTTGAGCAACGCCAGGACCTGGGCCTGCACCATCACGTCGAGCGCCGTCGTCGGCTCATCGGCGATGACGAGGTTCGGGCCGCACGCGAGGGCCATGGCGATCATCACGCGTTGACGCTGACCCCCCGACAGCTCGTGCGGATAGTCGCGCAGCCTCCTGGGCGGCAGTCCCACCTCCTCGAGGAGCGACCCGACGCGGACGATCGCGTCCTGCTCGCTCGACTGCTGGTGCATGACGATCGCCTCCGCGATCTGGTCGCCCACGCGCCGGACCGGGTTCAGCGCGTGCATCGCCCCCTGGAAGATGATCGACGCACCTGTCCATCGGACCGCTCGAAGGCGCTTGGCCTTCATCTCGAGGACGTTCTCGCCATCGAGCGAGATCGTCCCTTCGGTCTTCGTTCGCTTCGGGAGCAAGCGGAGAATCGCGCCGGCGATCGTCGTTTTTCCGCACCCCGATTCGCCGGCCAGCCCGAGCACCTCGCCGCGCGCGACGTCGAGGTCGACCCCCCGCACGGCGGGGACGTCCCCGCCCTGCGTCCGGTACGTGACGTGGAGGTCGCGGACCTCGAGAACGCTCATCGAGCTTCGAGAACGCTCATCGCTCGCGGATCTTTGGGTTGATGATTTCGTCGAGCGCGAACCCGATCATCGTGAACGCCAAGACCACGAGGACGATGCAAACGCCCGGCGCGCCCAACCACCACCACGCGCCCTGCGTGGCGGCGCCGCCGTTCGACGCCTGTTCGAGGATCTGACCCCACGAGATGCTGAAGGGATCTCCCAGGCCGAGAAAGGACAGCGCCGTTTCGGACAGGATCGCGATCGCCACGATCAGAACCGTGTTCGCCATGATGACCGGCATCACGTTCGGCAGGATGTGGCGAGTGACGAGGTGCCAGCTGCTCGCGCCGAGCGCGCGGGCTCGTTCGACGTATGGCCGCTCCTTCACAGAGAGCGTTTGCGAGCGAACGAGGCGTGCGGTGCTCGGCCACGTCGTCAAACCGATCACCAGAATGATGACGAAGAGCGATTGCCCAAAGATCGACGCAAGCGAGATGGCCAACACCAACCAAGGGATGACCAAGCCCCAGTCGGTGATCCGCATGAGGAGCTGATCGACCCACCCGCCGCGGAAACCCGCGACGAGCCCGATCGCCGATCCGATCACCATGGTGATAGCGGTGGCGGTCAGGCCGACGAGCAAGGACACCTGGGCGCCGTGGATGGTCAGCGTAAGAACCGAGCGCCCTTGGTCGTCCGTACCGAGCGGATAGTCCGCGCTCGGAGATGCTAGTCGGGGTCCGGTCGCCTCAGTGATGCGCGTCCCGCTGTCGTTCGCGAAGATCGCGAAGGTCGCGACAGCGACGAAGAATCCGAGGATGAAGAGGCCAGCCAATCCCATCCGGTCGCGCCGATACGCCTTCCAGAACCTGCGGAACGATCGGCGGCGCCGGTCCCACTTGATGCGGCGGGGTGAGCCGATCGGCGGCCGGCCGATCTCCTCCTCGGGCGCGACCGGTGCCTCGGCACCGACGTGGAGCGGTGGAGTCTGCATCGGACTAGGCTTCCCGGACCCTCGGGTCCAGATAGGCGTACACGAGATCGGAGATGAGATTGAACACGATCACGGCGAGTGTCAGTAACAGGAATAGCGACTGGAGCAACCAATAGTCCTTCGCGACGATCGCCGTGTACGTCAGCAGGCCGACTCCCTGGTAGGAGAAGACGACCTCGACGGTGATTGCGCCTCCGATGACATAGCCGAACGACAGGGCGACGAGCGTGACGGTCGGCAGGAGCGCGTTGCGGACCGCGTGCCGGTTGAGAACGTGGCGCTCCGGTACCCCCTTCGCGCGAGCCGTCGTGATGTAGTCCTCGCCCAGGACATCCAGAAGCGACGACCGCATCACGAGATAGAACTCGCCGAGATACGCGAGCGTCAGCGTCAACACGGGAAGGAAGAGGTGTTCGGCCACGTCGAGGACGTACTGGAGTGTTCCGAGCTCGCTGACGTTCGTTGAGATCCGACCACCAACTGGGAACCATCCGAGCGCCGTCGAGAAGAGCAGCAGAAGCAGCATGCCAAGCCAGAACTCCGGCATCGAGTACAGCACGAGCGAGGAGAACATGGAGACGCGGTCGAACGCGCTTCCACGCCGCCAGCCGGACCGGATCCCCATCCAGATCCCGAGGATCATCGAGAGGATGGTGGAGATGCCGACGAGCAGCAGGGTTGGTGGAAGAAATCGAAGGATGACGGACCTCACCGCCTCGCCCTGGTAGAAGCTCGAGGCGCCGAGCTTTCCCGTGAACGTGTCCGTCATGTACTCGGTGAACTGACCCCATGTGGACTTATCCAGACCGTACTCCCGGATGAGCTCGGCTCGTTCGTCGACCGAGATGTTGAAGCCCTGGCCGCGGGTGAGAAACGACACCGGGTCGCCAGGGGACCACACGCGGAACAAGAAGAAGTTGAACACGAGGATCGCGACCAGCGTGATGAACGCTTGGACGATCTTCAGCAGGACGTACTGCCGTGTTCCCACCGCTCGCGACCAGGCTCCTTCTAGGCGACCTCCTCCTCGGCGCGCCGGCGTCGACTGAAGACCACGCCGACGACCACGAGGACGACCGCGGCGACAGCGATCCACACGAGGGCCGGGACGCCGCCCTCATCTCCTCCGCCCGCCGCCGCTGAGGTCGGCCGGACGTTCAGGTCCGAGTAGTGGCCGTACTGGAAGAGGATCGAGCCGCCCTCGGTGGGCTGCTTCACGAAGCCCGTCCACAGATCGCGTCGATAAGCCTGCAGGTAGTTGTCGTACCACAGGACGAGCTCGGGGCGGTCCTCATAGATGATCTGCTGCATCTGATCGACGATCTGTGCCCGCTCCTCGATGGATGTCGCTCGCTGCTGGTCCTTGTACAGCTGGTCGTATTGGGGATTGGAGTAGCACGTGTCACTCCACACGCCGCACTGGAAAGTCGCGTACGTCGAGAGCTGGAAGTCCGGGTCCGGCTCGACGCCCCACCCCCAGATGTACATGTCGTAATCGTTGGCATACCAGACGTCGGTCAGCTTGTTGTCGTTGATCGCCTCCGTGTTCAGACGGATCCCGACGTCGCGGAGCCATTCGACGATGAACTCACCGGCAGTGATCGTCTCCGGCGACTCCGTTCTGACGATGAACCGAAGCTCGAGCGGTTGACCGTCAGGCGTCTCGCGAATCCCGTCGTTGTCCGTATCGATGTAACCGGCCTCGTCGAGGATCCGATTCGCTTCATCGGGGTCGTACGTGATGACTTCGGGCGGATCGTGATGCCACTTCGGTGCCAGAATCACGGTCACGCTCGGTGAGGCATAGCCGAGCTTGACCCGCTCGACCAGCGCCTCCCGATCGATCGCGTACTCGACGGCCAGCCTGAACTGTGGATCGGTCGTCGCTGGGTGATGGTTGAACCCCTCGCTACGGCAGTAATCCACCTCGTTCGTGCACTGGTTGAAGCTCATCTGCACGAAGCGCGTTGGATTCCCGACATTCGTCGCGATGTTGGGTTCGTTCTGGATCGACTCGAAGAAGTTCGAACTGACGTCGTCGGCGAAGTCGATCTCGCCCTGTTTGAGAGCCTCGATCATCGCGTCTTCGTTCTGGAAGACGCGAAAGATGAACTCATCGATGTGCGGTGCGCCGCCGTAGTAGTCGGGGTTGGCTTGCAGGCGCCAGAAGTCACCGCGCCGCCACTCGACGAGCTTGAACGGTCCGGAACCGACCGGGTCCGGGAAGCCCTTCCATGTCCGGAAGTCGGCCTTGTCCTCGTACTGGCTGAGGACGGATTCAGGCAGCACGTAGACGTACGGCGGGTAAGCCGGCGCGCTCGTTGGCGTCGAGGTCGTCCAGACGAGCGTCGTGTCGTCAGGCGCGGTGATGTCGCCCGCCTCTGTGAAAGGGAAATAGCTGAGGAGGTTGCCGGCGCCTTCCCCGATGATCCAGTTGAACGTGAACGCAATGTCGCGAGCAGTGAGCGGCGTCCCGTCATGCCACGTGGCGTCGTCGCGGATCGTGAACGTCCACGTGAGTCCGTCGTCGCTCTGCTCCCAGTCCGTCGCCAGATCGGGCACCGTGCTGAAGTCCTCCTGCGACCAGCTGAGGAGCTTGTCGTAGACGAGGTCCGCGGTGTTGTACTCGGGGGTCTCGATCATGAACATCGGGTTGAACGTGATCGCGTCGTTGGTCGAACCGACCGTGAACGTCACCTTCTCTTGCGCGCCGGACGGCGACTCCTCTTGCGCAAACGCCCCAACGGCCGTGGCGATGCCCGCCGCCACGGCGATCGCAGTTGTCGCCGCCAAGAGCCTGAGCCAGCGCCGCATCGCGCCCTCCTTGGTCATCGAGATGATGTATTTGACCAGCGGTTCAGCTTGGCCGAACGCTAGCACGGTGCTCGGCGGGAGCGAAAGGCAAGCGCCCGAGCCTCAGAGCGCTGAGGGTGGCCGCTCGGACGGCTCCCAGCGAACGGGGAGCGGCTTCTCGCGGAGCTCCCGGACGAACTCGACGCACTCCTTCACAGCGGCGTCGAGCAGAAGCGCCCCCTTCTCGGCGGTTGCCTTCGTTGCGTCGCCGTGCACCCCGGTCCTGGAGATCGCGTTCCACCACGGCATGATTTGCAGCGGGCCGTCGGACCAGTCCATCCACGCGTGAGGACCCTCCGGGAACGAGTTCTCGTCCACGGCTTTGTCCATGAATACGGCGTCCGGGTCGAGGGCGAGGTAGATCGACGTCTCCAGCTCGCACGCGTGGCCCATGCCACCCTGCTCGGACTCGCGGACGTCGGCGATGACGCGACCCCCCTCGGCGCTCGTCAAGTAGAACGCCGCCGCGGCGAGCACGTCCGCGTGTTGGAGGCCGATCAGCCGCGCGGCCATGTTCACGAGCGGGATGTTCGAGCCGTGGCCGTTCAGGAACAGGATGCGCTTGAACCCGTGGCGCGCGAGCGACGTGCCGATGTCGACGCAGTACTTCGTAAAGGTCTCCCAGCCGATCGTGATCGGGCCGGGGAAGTCCATGTGGTGCGGCGTGTAGCCGTGCGTCACCGGCGGTAATAGGACGACCTCGTCGGGGATCTCCGAAGCCGCTCGAAGGCAGATCTCGGACGCGATGCGCGTATCGCAGTCGATCGGCAGGTGCGGGCCGTGATCCTCGAGGGTCCCCGCCGGGATGAGGCAGACGCGGTCCTCGTCGACCGCGCGCCGCACTTCGGGCCACGTGAGCCGCTCGTACAGAAGGGGAGTCGTCCACGCCATCAGGTCATGCCCCTCCCGTGAGCACTCCGTCCATATCGATCTCCTCGAAGTCGTTCTGGCACGGGTTGCCCTGCGCGACCCACATCCTTCCCCGTTCGAGCTCGGCGACCATGGCGAACATGACCGCGGATGCCTCGTCGCCCTCGGCCGGGTCAGGGTGGAGGCAGATCGCCTGCGGCGACGATCCGTGATCGCGAAGGATCTCCATGATGTCTTCGACCGTTCTCGGGTCGGTGGCGAGGAGCTCCGTGACACGGTCGAGCCGTGCGCGGCTGCCGGCCGACGGCTCGGCGCCGATCGACGCGAGCTCGGCGTCGACGTAGTGGTTCGTGTGCGTTCGCTCTTCGAGCACCGAGATCCTTGTCGCGGTTGTCTCGAGCGTGAACGCATCACCGCCGGCGAAGGCGAACGTGTATCCGTAGCCGCCCGACCGACCCGGAAGGTCGGCTCTGGCGATCGCGTCCAAACGGTCCGCCGAGTCGAGCACGTGACGGGACGCCAACACGCGCGGCACGCCGATGCCGTCGTCATTAGCTGTTAGCGACGTGACTCCGACACCGGCGCGATGGCTGTTGACGCCGACAGCGGGGAGGCAGCATGCGACGGTCGGCGACGCGACGCGCACGGGCCGGTCGTTGGGTACGGCGATCACAACCGCCACGTTTCCAAGATCGCCGGCCAGCCAGTGCTCGCTGTGCGCGACGAACGTCGCTTCCGGCGTGCACACCGCGAAGCTCGTGCATCGGTCCGGTGTTCCACTCGATCGCTTTGGCGCGACCACGTGCCCCTCCTTCCTCTGAAGGAACGGCATGCCGCCTTCCGGCGTCTCCAGCATCGGCTCGAGCTCCTCGAACGCGTTGACCGCGAACAGCTCGAGCACGGGGACGGTCGCGCCCGCGGCCATCCCCTTGAGCGTGGCGACGTGGTTCGGGAATTGCGTCTCGGCGGCGACAAGGAACGGCGTGAGCAGCTCCTGGAGCTCGCGCGAGCTGACCCCTCGGCGGGCGAAGTAGCCGTGGTAGAAGTCGAGCGACTCGTTGATCAGGTCCCGGAGCTCGCGGCCGATGCGTACCCCACGCGCGTTTGGATCGCCCTCGGCTCTGACGACACGCAGCTCGGTCACCGGTCACGCTCCATGGCTGAGGCGAAGCGTAGCCGCTAGACGGGATGGTCGATGAGGCTATGGTGCGGCCGTGATGCGTTGCTCGAGCTGCGGTACGGACAACCGCGACGGTCGAAAGTTCTGCTCGGGCTGCGGAGCGGCGCTCTCGCTCCTTTGCTCCGTTTGTGGCACTTCGAACGAGGCGGACGAGCGCTTCTGCGGCCAGTGCGGGGCTCAGCTCGACGATGGCGCGCGGGCCGACCGCATGCAGCCGGCCACGGTCGGCGCCACGACACCTTCCCGTGCGGAGGAGGAACGGCGACTGGTGACGGTTCTCTTCGCCGACCTCGCGGGGTTCACCTCGATGTCCGAGGGCATGGATCCCGAAGCCGTGAAAGCGTTGGCAGAGCACTGCGCCGGACTGATGAGCGCGGAAGTGCGTCGGTTCGGTGGCACCGTTTCCAGCGTGATGGGTGACGCGATCATGGCGCTCTTCGGAGCGCCAATCGCTCACGAGGACGACCCCGAGCGCGCGGTTCGAGCGGCCGTCGCGATGCGGCAGCGCATCGCCGCAGTCGAGGGAGCTCCGAAGAGACTCGAGCTCCACGTTGGCATCAACACCGGCGAGACGATGGCCGGTCTGATCGGACCGGACGAGGCCCGCGACTACACGGCCATGGGGGATACGACCAATACCGCAGCGCGGCTCATGAGCGCCGCGCCGGCGGGCTTCATCTACATGGCGAAGGAGACGTACCGCGCCACGCGTAATGCCGTCGTGAGCCGTCCTGCCGACCCGGTCACGGCGAAGGGGAAGTCCGAACCCCTGACTGTCTGGGAGGTCGTCGAGGTCTCGCCGCTTCCGACGGAGCGACCGATCGGCACGACCCCGCTCATCGGCCGGGTCTCCGAGCTGGGCGAACTCATGGATCTGTGGAGCGGCGTGCGGCGAAAAGCCCGGCCTGCTCGAGCGCTGGTGCTCGGCCCTCCTGGCATCGGGAAGACGCGTCTGCTCGGTGAGTTCGTCGACCGGATGGGCACGGCTGCCGGCCTGCTGCGCGGGCGTTGCCTGCCGTACGGGGAGGGCATCACGTACTGGCCGGTCATCGAGATGGTGATGGGCTCGGCCGGCATCCTGCACGACGACGACGAGGCCACGACGTCGGCGAAGCTCGGGCGCCTCGTCCAGGCGCTTCGGACGACGGACCGCGACGAACTGCAGACCATCGCCACCGCGCTCTCGTCGTTGCTGGCGGTTCCGGCGACGCCAAGGGGCACGTATCGCGCCGCGACGATCACGCGCGGTGAGCTTCATTGGGGGATCCGCCGGCTGTTCGAGCTGAAGGCATCCGCGTCCCCGCTCGTCCTCCTGTTCGAGGACCTTCACTGGGCGGAGCCGACGTTGCTCGAGCTGCTGGATCTCGTGACCGACGATGCCACCGGAGCCATCCTCGTTCTCGGGTCGGGACGCCCGGAGCTCGCGGACTCATGGAGCTCGGCCCGGGCCAACGGAGATCGACGGCTGATCCTGCTCGACGCGCTCTCGACCGAGGAGAGCGAGTCGTTGATCGGGACGCTTCTCCCGGCGGGAGTGAGTGGGCGGGAGCCGCTCAACGCGGTCCTTCGTGCTGCCGCGGGCAACCCGCTCTTCCTCGAGGAGATGGTGGGGATGCTCGCGGACGCCGGGCTGCTCGACGAACGCGGTCTTCATCTCGAGGAGAGCGTGCCAGTGCCCGGGAGCATCCACGGACTCATCGGCTCGCGTCTGGATCTCCTGCCGGACGACGACCGTCGCGTCGCGCAACTTTCCTCTGTGGTGGGGTTGGTGTTCTGGTCTGGGCTGGTGAGCGATCTGCGGGGTGGCGGCGACGTCCTCGACGCCATCGGCCGGTTGGAGGCGCGCGATCTCGTGCGTCCGCATCCGGAGTCGAGCATCGCCGACGAACGAGAGTTCGCGTTCAAGCACGCACTCATCCGGGACGTCGCGTACAGCCGACTGCCGAAGAAGAGGCGATCGGAGCTCCACGCCAGATGCGCCGACTGGGTCTCCCGGCTCTCGGGGACCGACGACGAACTGATCGAGATCGTCGCGTACCACCTCGAGTCGGCGTGCACGCTGGCACGAGAGCTTGGGCCGGGAGCACCCGCGGAATCACGCCGGCGCGCCGCGGAGGCGCTGTCCCGGGCTGCTGAGAAAGCCGAGCGTCGCGAGGGAACCGCCGAAGCCGATCGCTTCTTCGCTCGAGCCCTCGACCTGGTCGGCGAGGAACACGAGGAAGCGGTGACCGAACTTCGTCTGCGCCGGTCCCGAACGCTCATCGCCCTCGGTCAGTCGAAGGAGGCGACGGAAGTCCTCCTCCGCGTCGCCGACGAGGCCGTCTCGTTCGGTCGTCTCGACCTGCAAGGTCGTGCGCTGGTCGGCCTGGCCAACGTGGCTCAGAAGCGCGGCCAGGCCACGCAGGCCCGCGGTCATGTATCGGAGGCCGCCGCGATCGCCGACGCGATCGCAGATCCATGGCTGAAGGTCCGGACCGCGTACGAGTCCGCCGCGATCCGAGCAGATTTCGAAGGTGAGGTCGATGGCGCCGTCGGCGATCTCTCGTCGGGCCTCGAGACCGCGGACGAGTTGGGCGACCTCTCGCTTCGCATCGAGGGCCACCTCCGGATCGGAACGATCCTGGCGACGGCGGGAAGGCTCCGCGACGCAGAGGCCCACCTCGAACGATGCGCTCGGCTGGCCGAACAGACGGGCAGCCTTCGCGACGACGCTCGAGCTGCGTACCTCCTGGCCTACGTAAGGAACTATCTCGGTCGGCCGGTGGACGCCGAGCCGCTCGCGGCCCGCGCGGCCGAATGGCTCGAACGCACCGGCGACCGGTACTTCCAGATCCAGAACCTGCTGCTGCTCGGCAGGCTCACGCTCACCCGCGGCGCACTTGACGAGGCGGCGCGATGGATCCGGGAGGCAGTACCAATGGCTGTCGACGTGGGTGGCTGGTTGCTCGTCGAGACCAACCGGTATCTCGTCGAGGTCTTGTTGCTCGACGGAGAGTTGGACGCCGCGTGGGCTGCTGCTTCGGTCGCGGCCGAAGCCGTCCCCGAGGAAGACGCGTTCGCAAGGGCCGAGTCGCTCCTGTCGGCCGCTCTGATCTCCGCAGCGGAAGGCGACGAATCGGCGACTGCGAAGATGGCTCAAGCGCTCGAGCTCATGGCGGAACAGAGCGTGCCCATCGAGCTGGCCGAGGCTCGCATCTCGTGCGCAAGGATCCTCGGCAAGCAGGGGCGGGCCGACGAGGCGAGGCGTCACTTCAACGACGTCCGGGCCTCCCTTCAAGGAACGGAGGCCCGGACCCTGATCGCTCTCGCCGACGCGGCTGCCGTCGCGTACGGCGAGGGGACCGGCTGAGCCGGCCCCCTCGTGTACCGATCTTCTACGTGAGGTCGGGCCCCGGCGACGGTTCGGTTGTGGAGCAGCCGCCCTCGCCTCCGGCCTGCGTGCAGGTGAGCGTCTCCTCACAGACGGATCCCGTGCACTCTTCCGTATTGGTCACTCCGTTGATCGTGGAGGACTGCATCACGTCGCAGTTCCCAGTCGTGACGCAGTGGCTTGACAATGTCGCGTTCTGTAACGCATCAGGATCGGAAGCGAACTGATTCGTCGTCTGGTCGATGCTCGATGTGTCGCCCGTATTCGTCCCCTGTGTCTGACAGCATCGCGGGTCACCGGTGAACTTGGTCTGGGAGAGCGTCGTGGCGCCGGCCGCCGTTTGACTCTGGAACATGTCCTCGTCCGCGACGTTCGCCGCCAGGCCAGAACTGAGATGGTCAACGGTTCCGTTCTGACCGCCCGTCGTCGGTGCCGTTCCTTGGACCTGGGTCACGCTCGGTGACCCCGAAGCGCTCTGGGTCTCGTTGATTAGCTGGCGTAGGTTGGACTTGAGTGTTCCGCTCACCGAAACCTGGTCCACGTCAGCACACTGGTTCTTGTCCTGATCGAACATTAAATCGTCAGGGTCGTCGCAAAGCAGCAGATTGAAGTCGGTTCCGAGCGCCGCGTTCTGCTCCTGCGTGAGCAGCGTGGCGACTCTAGAGGCGCGCTGGGACTGGTCCTGGCGCTGGGTGACGTTAGATACGTTCCCGCCCTCGGTTGTCCCCTGGTTCACCGTGGCGCCCTGATGGGCCTCCTGCGATTGCATGATTGTGGTCCCGCCCCTAGCGTTCTGGGACTGGCCGATCACCTGGTTAATCGTCGAGATGTTCTTCCCGAGGGTGTTCTCCTGCCTGATGCGGGCGACCTGCCTCGCCTTCTGGGTAGACCCCCCGTTCTGTTGGATATTCTGCGCGATGGCGGCCGCGTTCGTGCTGTTCGGGTTGTCTCCCCCGTTGACCTGCGTGATGTCACAGACCTGAACCTGACTGTTGCTCTGGTTGTCTCCGCGGTCGCAGGCGCTGCCGTTCTGCCCCCCGTTCAGCGCCACCTGGACCACCACGCAATCGAGGCCACCGCACGCGAACAGGTTGAATC
This sequence comes from Actinomycetota bacterium, assembly GCA_035640355.1. Taxonomy (NCBI): domain Bacteria; kingdom Bacillati; phylum Actinomycetota; species Actinomycetota bacterium. The sequence goes on along the minus strand of DASQWI010000009.1, from coordinate 114,936 downwards.
CACCGGCGTTGGCGATCTGGACGATGGGAGTGGTCGCGGCGACGCAGTTCCACTCGGCGCCGGGGCACCTGGGACCGGCGTAGTTGCGGCGGCCCTCCTGCCAGACGGCGTCCGCTGGATCGACGCCAATGGAGATGAGGTAGGCTTCGATGGCCTCCCTCGTCGAGAGATCTGGAACGCCATCCGCGCTCGCCGCCGGCGCTGCGACCGTCGTTAGGGCCGCGGTCAACGTGAGCGCAACTGTCGCAGCCAACCTGACGAGCCGCGAAGCTTTCATCCTGCCCTCCGATCAGGAGCGGACACGGGGTGCGTCCTTCCGGAAGCAGCGCTACCCCCGTACGCATCAGCCACTCGGACGGTTCATGAAAATTCGCTCACATAAGCCCGGGCGGAGCCGCTCGTGCGGCTAGCCGCGACCCCGAGCGTGCCGGAGATGATTCGAAAGGGGCCGGTGGGCGGCGAGTTCTACGACCCGAGCCTTCGCTCCGCTGAACCGACCCGTTGCCGCTCGACCTCGCGGATGAAGGGCGTCTTGCCCTCGACGTACGCAATGATGTCGCGCGGATGTTCCGCCGCCAGGCGCCGCTTCAGCTCCGCGTATCGAACAGCGTCGACGGGATTCACCCGGAGATGGTCGCGGAACGCCAGATGCCGCCGTTCCCACTCGCTTCCCACGGGACACACGTGGATCTGGTACGTCGGGACCCCGTTCTCTTCTTTCTTGAAGTACTCGTGCTCCGTGTCGATGGGGTCGGGCCGGAACTCGTACCCGAGTCCGACGAGGGGAGCGACGAACCGGTCCCGAGGCATCATCGATCGCACCGAGACCTGGATGTCGATCACGGGCTTGGCGGCGAGACCCGGTACCGCTGTCGATCCGACGTGCTCGATACGCGCGGCGACGTCACCGAGCGCCGCGCGAATCCGCGCGGACTCCTCCTCGAACATCGTCGGCCACGCCGTGTCGTAGTCGACGAGCCCGTACTCGCGGTTGCGTCCGCCGCGGACGCCCGGCTTCGCGCGTGAGCCACGCCACCGCGCCAGGTTCGACAGCGCATCGAACAACGACTGCTGTGCCGGATCACTCGCAGCAGTGTCCTCCGGGTGCCACTGAACGCCGAGCATCCACCCCGCCTCGTACGGACGCTCGTCTTGGTCGTCGCGCTCGCGTTCGATCGCCTCCACGATGCCGTCGGCCGTCCATCCCGTGGCGAGGAGGCCTTCACCGATCCGGTCGGGCGCTTGATGATGGTGTGACGAGCACGAGATCACCTCGACCCCCGTCGTGGCGCGCAGGTGGCTCCGTTCGTCGCTACGAACCTCGTGCAGGGTGCGTTCGTCCGCGACCGGCGTGCCGTGCTCCTGGGTCCCCGGAACTTCCGGAAGGTGCTGCAGGAGCGTGCCGCCGAACGCCACGTTCATGATCTGCATGCCGCGACAGATGCAGAGCGTGGGGATGCCGAGCTCGTCCGCCGCGTGCAGGACGTCGATCTCGAGCGCGTCTCGGTCGGGCTCGACGCCGTAGATGTTCTCGCTCGGCTCCTGTCCGTAGCGGCTGGGGTCCACGTCACCGCCGCCGACCAGCATCAGCCCGTCGAACGGTTCGAGGATCTCCTCGGCGGCGCCGCTCTCGCTCGGCGAGATGATCGCGGTGCGAGCGCCCGCCGCACGCAACCGATCGAGATACGGTCCCGGAACCCCGTATCCGCCGTGTGGCCACCGGGGAACGCGATCGTCCGCGAGGTGATACGCGACGACGGCGACGAGCGGCCGGTACCCGGTCACCCTCGGCTATACCGCCCGCTCGTACCGCTCTCGCTCCCAGTCGGTCACCGTCTCGCGCCATGCCTTCAACTCCCACGCGCGAGACGTGGCGTAGTACTCGCTGAAGCCCTCGCCCAACGCCCGTCGGAGGACGGCATCGGCTTCGAACGCACGCAGAGAGGCTTCGAGCGAACCCGGTAGCCCCGGGAGATCGGGTCGCGCGTACGCGTCGCCCTCGATCGGCTCCGGCGGCTTGGCTTGCCTTCGGATGCCGTCGGCCGCGGATGCCGCGATCGCCGCGAGCGCCAGATACGGGTTCGCGTCGGCTCCCGGCCTTCGGCACTCGAACCGCCACAGGTCTTCTCGCTCAGAACGGATCGCGCGGACGGCGCACGACCGGTTCTCGTACCCCCACGTCGCGTTGATCGGGGCGAACCAACCGGGGACGAGGCGCTTATAGGAATTCACGGTGGGATTGAGGAGGAGCGAAGCTGCCGGGAGGTGCTCGACCACGCCGCCGATCGCCGAAGCGAACACCGCGGGGGCCTCGGCCGAGGGATCTCCCGCCGCGAACGCGTTCGTGTCGTCCGTCCAGCACGACATGTGGACGTGGCCGCTCGACCCTTCCTCGCCCGGGTTCGTCTTCGCCAGGAAGCTGGCGCGGAGCCCGCGTGACGCGGCGACGTGCTTGACCCCGAACTTCAACAGCGCGGCGTCGTCGGCCGCAGCGATCCCCCGTCGAGGCTTCACGTTGAGCTCGAGAAGACCCGGCCCCGCCTCGGTGTGAACCGCCGACAGTTCGATCCCGAGGCTCTCGAGCGCGGGAACGAGGTCGGCCAGGAATCCCTCGTAGCCGCCGATCTCCTGAAGCGAGTAGCTGACGCCCGTCGAGGTCGGCGCGCCCTGCGCGTCCCAGATCCGGATCTCGTACTCGATCGCCGACATCACCTCGTGCCCGAGCGACGAAACGTCGTGGACGATGGACCGGAAGACCTCGCGTGATGAGAGCTCACACGGCGACCCGTCGGGCCAGCTCGGCGTGGCGAGACACACGCGCCATCCCGGCCGCCACGCGAGCTCGCGCAACGTGTCCGTGTCGGGACGAACGATCAGGTCCGCCGCGCCCGTTTTGATGCCGAACCGCTCGTAGTCGGTGATCGGCGCGTCCACTGGATCGAGCCCCAGGATCAGGTCCGTCATCACGGTGCCGCGCTCGACGGCGGTCTCGAACGCGTCCGGCCGAAGCGCCTTCCCCCGGATCTGGCCGTGCACGTCGGGAACGCCGAGCAGGACGAACTCCTCGCGCGTGGTCACAGGGAGGCCTTGATCTTTCTCTCGACGACGTTTAGGGCCGCAGAGAAGCGCTCGATCATCTGAGAGAGCTCGTCGTCGGTGCTCACGTAGGCAGGCGCAAGGAGGACCTGATCGCCGGCCAGCCCGTCCGCCTGCGGATGGGTCGACGTCACGAGCACGCCGTGCTCGAACGCGGTCCGATCGACGAGCTCGTCGACGGGGAGCTCGACGGGCAAGAAGGATCCGCCGTCGCGAGGATCGACGAGCTCGATCCCGAGCAAGAACCCGCGGCCGCGAACCTCCCGGACGATCTCAAACGAACCGACGGCCGCCTCGAGCTCCTGTCGCAGACGCGGTCCACGGCCGCGAACGCGGTCGACCAGCGCCTTCTCGACCATCGCCTCGAGGACCGCCAGGCCGACCGCCGTCGAAAGGGGCGCGCCGTCCCAGGTGTGACCGAGGTCGAACTCTCCGGAGCCGGCCTCGATCGCGTCGTAGACGTGTCGACGGCACATCACGCCCCCAAGCGGCGCGTAGCCCGCGCCAAGGCTCTTGCCGACCGCGACGATGTCGGGCTCGATCGGCAGCTGGTGAGCGGCGAGCCAACTCCCCACCCGGCCGAAACCCGTGACCACCTCGTCGAAGCAAACGAGGAACCCGTGCTCTCGGCGCCGTTCGTCGAGTCCCAGCCAGAACGCATCCGGGGCCGAGTAGGCGGGAAGCGCGGCCGCGCTGATCGGTTCGCAGAAGAAGGCGGCGACCGTGCCCTGCGCCTCTTGGAGCGCTCGGTCGAGCTCGCGAAGAGCCGCTTCCCCCGACGGATCGAACCGCCACGTGCTCGGCGAGATGTGCAGGTGGTTCGCCAGATACGGGGCGTAGGGCTCCTGCACGGCGCTTCTACCGCTCAGCGCGAGCGTTCCCATCGTCGAGCCGTGGTAGCTCTGTGCCGGCGAGATCACCCGCCAGCGTTCGGGCTCGCCGCGTTCTACCTGATACAGGCGAGCGAGCTGCAGAGCGGTCTCATTCGCCTCTGAACCTCCCGAGACGAACCGCACCCGCGACATCTCTGGGGCGGCGACCTCGAGCAGGCGGTCGGCGTAACGCTCGGCAGGTTCGCTCGTGAAGTGATGGTTGTAGAAGTACGCGATGCGATCGGCCTGCTCGGCTGCCGCGGCAACGATCTCGGGGACGCCGTATCCGAGGCACGTCACCATCGCCCCGCCGGACGACGCGTCGATGACGCGTTCGCCTTCCGAGGTGACGAGCCATACGCCTTCGCCGCGTTCGACGTTCGGGTACGGAAGGTCGAGGAATCGCGGGAAGACGCTCGTTCGGTCGGATGTGATCGTCCCGGTCACGTTTCGTGGCTCTCCGAGTCAGCCCGCCGCGCGCTCGTCCGTGGCCTCGGCGCGTTCATCGAGCTTGGCCACGTCGCTGTAAAAGTGCTCGAACAGCTGCAAGGCGTTTTGTTTGCTCGCGTCCGCCAGCCGTTTGGTCTCCTCCAGTAGCGCATCTGGATCGACACCGTCGCCGTCCAGTTCATGGCGGTAGACGCGGACCCACTCGTCCATGATGTCCATGGTCACCTCGGGGTGGAACTGCAGTCCGAGCGAACGACCCGCCACGAACGCCTGCAATCCGGCGTCGGTCGTTGCGATGACCGTCGCGCCGGGTGGCTTGGTGAACGTGTCGAAGTGCCACTGGAACCACGGCCCCTCCGGAACGAGCTGCGCGTCCTCGCTCCGCACGGGGAGCCAACCGATCTCAGCCACCTCGCCCCGGTAGTTCTCTGCACCGAGCACCCGAGCGAGCAGCTGGCCGCCGAAGCACAAACCCAGGATCGGTACGTCATCGTCGACGGCTCGGCGCATCAGCGTCGCCTCGCGGACGACGAACGTCTTCGTGTCGTCGAACGCTGCGTACTCCGATCCGAGCGAGACGATGAGGTCGTAGTCGGTCGGATCGATCTCGCGGTCCTCGAGGTCGATCCGGAGGATCTCGATCTCGGCGTCGTGTGAGCGGAGCCACTCCATGACGTGGCCAGGCGGGGTTGGATCCTCGTGCTGAAGGATCAGCGCGCGCAGCTTGCGTCGGTCGGTCGACCCCATCTAGGAACCTCCCGTCGGCGAGAGCATCCCCAGCTCCGCCTCGATCTCTTTCGCCACGTGGTGAACGGTGTCGGCGAACCGCGACACCATCTCGTCCAAGTCGTCGTCGGTCGCCGTGAACGCCGGCGCGAACAGGGTCTGGTCGGCGGCGTAGCCGTCGCGGGTCGGCTGCGTGGACAAGGTGATCAGTCCGTTCTCGAACGCCGCCTCGTCGATGCGACCGCCCACCCGCAGTTCGCGCGGCAGGAAGCTCTCGCCGTCGCGAGGGTCGACGAACGAGACGCCGAGCAGGTAGCCGTGGCCTCGAACCTCGCGGACCATGGCGACGTCCCCGATCGAACGCTCGAGCTCGTCCCGCAGACGAGGGCCGCGGTCGGCGACGCGTTCGATCAGGCCCTCCGACCGGAGCGCGTTCAGCACGGCCAGACCGACGGCGCACGAGAGCGGCGCGCCGTCCCACGTGTGCCCCAGAGTGAACTTCCGGGAGCCGTTCGCGATCGCGTCGTACACGCGATCGCGCACGAGGACGGCTCCGATGGCGGCGTACCCCGCCCCGAGGCCCTTGGCAGTAGCGATGATGTCCGGCGGGCACGCCGTTGCCGCCCCGGCAAACCATCCTCCCGTTCGCCCCACGCCGGTGACGACCTCGTCGAAGCAGACGAGGAACCTGTGGCGTTCACGCCGCTCCGCGAGTCCTTCCCAGAATCGGCCCGGCGGCGTGTATGCCGGGAGTGCGGCGGCGCTGATCGGTTCGCAGAAGAACGCCGAGATTGTTCCGTCAGCCTCGTCGATCGCCGCATCGAGCGCGTCGAGCGCCGCCCGGCCGGACGGGTCGAACCGCCACGTGCTCGGCGGGATGTGGAGGTGATCAGGCATGTACGGGCCGAACGGGCCGTGCAATCCAGGTCGTCCGGTGAGCGCCAGCGTTTCCATAGTGGGCCCGTGGTACGCCTGCGTCGGCGAGATCACCTGCCACCGCTCGGGCTCGCCGCGCTCGACGTGATAGCTCCGCGCGAGCTGGATCGCCATCTCGTTGGCGTCGGCACCGCTCACCGTGAAGCGCACCCGCGTGAACCCCTCGGGCGCGACGTCGACGAGCTCGGCTGCGAGCCGTTCCTGCAGCGGGTTCGTCAGCCGTTCGTTGTGGACGAACGCGAGCTTCTCGGCCTGTGCCCGGGCCGCAGCGACGATGTCGCGGCGCCCGTGTCCGAGCGTGGCCGCCATGGAGCCGCCGCTCATCGCGTCGAGGTAACGGCGGCCGGACGAGTCCTCGATCCACACGCCCTCGCCGCGAGCGACGACCGGCATGGGCTTGGTTAGCTCGAGAGGCAACACGTGCGAACGCCGGCTCTCAATGAACGTCTCAGGCACCTGACCCGCCCTCCTCGAACCTCATGAGCGTACTCGCGTTGCACGTTCGCCCGTCCTCACGCTATACCGAGCCACCGAACCGTTGTCGCGACCGCGAGGAGGAGCCGAGGTATGGCGGAGGTCGAGCAGGTCCTCGAGGACTGGCGGAAGGACGGGATCGGATACGTCCGTTTCGAGCTCCCGGACATGCACGGGATCTCGCGGTCGAAGACGATCCCGATCGCCCACGCGACCGATTACGCCTCGCGAGGGCTGAACATGTACGGGGGGACCAGCGTGCTCGATTCGCGTTCCGACGTCGTGCCGAGCACGCTCTACCACGAGGAGCGCGGATACGGGGACCAGCTGCTGTTTCCCGATCCGAATTCGGCGACGGTGATCCCGTGGGCTGACCGAACGGCTCGGTTCATCTGCGACGCGACGTGGTACGACGGTCAGCCGCTCGCGGCGACCCCGCGTCACGTGTTCCGTCGGGCGCTCGAAAAGGCCCGTTCGATGGGGTTCGAGCCGGTAATGGGTTCTGAGTTCGAGTTCTACCTCCTCACGCCCGAGACGCACGAGCCGCTGTTCTCGGGGTACCAGATCTTCAACACCGTTCGGAACGACTACGTCCCGACGATCAGGCGGATCCTCGACGAGATGCCACAGGCAGGGGTCGACATCATCACGTCGAACTGTGAGTACGCCGGCTCGCAGTGGGAGATCAACTTCGCTCCCGGCAGCGGGCTCGCCGGGCCGGACGATGCGTTCACGTTCAAGAACGGCGTGAAGGAGATCGCCAAGCAGGACGGCTACCTCGCGACGTTCATGAGCAAGCCGTGGAGCGATTCGGCCGGGAGCGGGTGCCACACGCACCTCTCGCTCGTGAACGCCGAGTCCGGGGAGAACGCGTTCGGTGATCCAGATGCGGCCGACGGGTTGACCGAAGCGGCTCGGTCGTTCATCGGCGGATTGCTCAAGTACGCCCGGGAGATCGACGCAGTCATCGCGCCGACGGTGAACTGCCTGCGTCGCAGGCGGCGCCACACGTTCAGCCCCACGAACATCTCGTGGGGTCAAGAGGATCGTTCGGCGCTCGTGCGAGTGAAGGGGGGCACGCCGGAAAGCAGGCACGTCGAATACCGTGCGCCATCGGCGCTGTCGAACCCGTATCTCGTGGGCGCTGCGCTCATCCAAGCCGGTCTCCGAGGGATCGAGGAGGGCCTTCCCGCTCCCGAGCCTTCGAAGCCCGGCGTGCCGGCGGAGGACGACGACTCGTTCGAGAAGCTGCCGACCGACCTCGAGGAGTCCCTGGACGCGCTCGAGCAGGAGCCGGCGGCAAAGGAGTTCTTCGGTGAGGAGTTCGTTGCCGCGTACACGACGATGCGGCGGTACGAGCTGTCGCGGTTCAAGGATGCGGTCTCGGACTGGGAGCGGACCGAGTACCTCGAGCTGTTCTGAGGGAGCTGCCTGACCATGACGGACGGCGCAGGCCGCCGCCGAACGACTCGCAAGAGCGCCTCCTCCACGCGCAGAGTCGGGCCTTCGCCTCGACGCGGAACGTCGACTCGTCGCGGCGCACGAACTCGTTCGGACGCGGCGGCGCGGGTCGCCCGCCGGCTCGCCGCCGCCGGCGTCGAGGCCGTGGCACTGCCGATCGTCGATACGGCCGGCGTGACGCTCGTGAAGACGATCCCGCTGCGTCGTTTCGAAGAAGCCGTGCGCTTCGGTATCGGATTGTCGCCCGTATTCAGCGTGTTCCTGTTCGACGACAACATCACCTCGTCGCCGCACATCCACGGACCCGTCGGCGACACCCGGCTGATGCCCGATCCGTCAGCGACCGTCCCGCTCGCGGCGAGCCCGGGCTGGGCGCTCGCGCCGGTGGACCAGCTCGATCAGGAGGGTAAGGAGTACCCGGCCTGTCCACGCACGTTCGCTCGCACGACGATTGATCGCCTCGGAGCGGCGGGATTCGAGCTGCGCGGCGGCTACGAGGTGGAGTTCTTCCTCGGCCGGCGAACCTTCACCTCCGAGGGCGAGACCGATCCCGTTCCGGCTCACAACGGCCCGGCCTACGGGTCGATCGCGCTCGTCGACGTCGAGCCGTTCGCCACCTCGCTGATCCGCGCGTTCGAGGCGCAGGGCACAGGCGTGATGCAGTTCCATCCCGAGTACTCGACCGGGCAGCTCGAGCTGTCGGTGCCTCACGTTCCGGGCATCTCGATCGCCGACACGAACCTGGTCGTCCGGCACACCATCCGCGCCGTCGCCAGGACGCACGGCTTCGCGGCGTCGTTCGCACCGGTCGTGTGGGCGGGGCTCGTCGGGAACGGCGCCCATCTGCATCTGAGCATCTGGGACCGTCGAGGGCGGAACCTGTTCGACAGAGGTCGCGGACCCGAAGGGATGACGCGCGAGGCCGAGGCGTTCACCGCGGGGATCCTCGACGCGCTGCCGGCGCTCACCGCGATCACGGCTCCTTCGGTGGTGAGCTACCAGCGCCTCCAGCCGCATCGCTGGAGCGGGCCGTGGGCGGCGTGGGGGAGGGAGAACCGCGAAGCTGCACTGCGGTTCATCACGGGAATGGTCGGCGGCCGCGCGCAAGCCGCCAACCTCGAAGTGAAGTCGATGGATCCGGCGGCGAACCCGTACCTGGCACTCGGAGCGATCGTCGCTGCCGGCATCGACGGGCTCGAACGCGACCTGTCGCTTCCCCAGCCCGTGCTCGACGATCCCGCCGACCTGGACGAACAGGCGCGGCGGCGGCTCGGTGTCCGTCAGCTACCTGCGACGCTCGGTGAGGCGATCAAGGAGCTCGAGGCGTCGGAGATGCTCCGTCGCGCGATGGGCGACGTGCTGTTCGACGCGTTCGTCGCGACGCGTCGCGCCGAACGCGACGCCTACGAGGACATGGATCCGGAAGAAGCGGTTCGCGCGCATCGGTGGAAGTACTAGATGGCGAAGACGATTGACCTCTCCGAGGTGGAGATCGTCGACGCGCACGTCCATCCCTACCGCCTCGATGACCTCGTCTCGCGTTCGTCGGAGGGTTTCGACACGCGGATGATGTTCCTCGGCGAAGCGTTCTCGTCGTCCTCTCACGTCCACGACGACCTGTGGTCGATCGCCGACTCGTTCACCGATTCCACAGTCTTCGCGTTGGCGATGCGGCGATGGCTCGCCGAGCACCTCGGGTGCGAGCCGACGCGAGACGCGGTCACCACGGCGCGCGCCGGGGCGATCGAGAACGACGCCGCCGGGTACACCAAGGGGCTGCTCGATGCAGCAGGCATCGTCGCCGTGCTTTCCGACGAGGGCTTCCCGCAGCCGCCCATCCCGGCCGACGAGTTCTCCAAGACGGTCGGCGTAACCGTTCATCGCGTCGCGCGGCTCGAGCCGTGGATCCTCCTTCACCGGGACGGCTCGTTCGACGAGCTCATCGGTGGCGTCGAAGCCGAGGCGACCGACGCGGCGTCCGATCCGAACTGCGTCGCGTTCAAGTCGATCGTCGCTTACCGCACCGGTCTGGACGTCGGCGACCCGAGCGCGACGGAGGCTGCGGACGCGTTCTCCCGTTGGCGCAACGACTCGTGGACGGAGAAGCGACAGCACGCCAAGCCGGTCCGCGATTTCCTGATCCGGCGGACCCTCGAGATCGCGAAGAAGCACGACCGGCCGTTCCACTTCCACTGCGGCGGTGGCGATCCCGACATCAACCTCGCGCACGCATCGCCGATATCGATCTTTCCGCTTCTCGTCGACGTTCAGGATCAACCCGTCGTTCTCATCCACTCGGGCTACCCGTGGGTGCGCGAGGCGGCATACGTCGCCTCGGTCCTGCCGAACGTCTATCTCGAGCTCTCCGAGCTGATCCCATGGGGATGGGGACAGGTCGAGTGGGCTCTGGAGATGCTGGTGGGAACCGTTCCGGCGGCGAAGCTGCTGTACGGCTCGGACGAGGCCGGAGAGCCGGAGGCGTTCTGGGCGTCCGCCTTGCTCGCCCGATCGTGCCTCGAACGGGCATTGTCAGGATTCGTCGATCGCGACTACGTCACCGCGGACGAAGCGCACACGCTGGGGGCGTTCGTCCTCGCCGGCGCCTGCCGCCGGCTCCATGGCCTGACGGTATAGCGGGCCGGCGCCCGCGCGCGGGCGGGCGCCGGCCTCGTCCAGGTCACGTCGTCGGCTCGACGCCGCGCGGCATGTCCTGGGCGATCTCCTCCTGGGCGACACCCCGCGCTATCAGCTCCTCGTCGCTCATGCGGCGGCGGGTCTGTTGGGAGATGAGGTAGATCACGATGCCGGTGACGACCGACACCACGGTGATCCCCACCATCCATACGTTCCAATCCCCGAGCTCCCAGCCGGTCGGGTTCGCATCGGAGATCGGGTACCACGAGCCCACGAAGATGAACAGGACCGCCAGGATGTTCGCGATGAACCCGATGGCCCCGCTGAGGTTCAGGACCGACCGGGAAACGCGACGCGCCTCCTCGAACCGTCGCGGGGCTGCGCGTTCCGCGAAGAAGATGTCCAGGAACAGCAGCGCGGTCGAGAAGCACCACACGATCGTCACGCCGGCGTAGAGCGCGTAGAAGTATCGGTACGGGTCGCTTTCGCCTGCGCCAAGGATGATGAACACGACGACCGCGATCACCGTGGAGATCACGCTCTGGAGCGTGATCGCGATAGCGGGCACCTGATTGCGGTTGACCTTCCCGATCTGGTGGGGCAGGCGACGCTCGAGTCCGGAGACGAACAGCAGGCGTCCGAACGAGAAGTTGTAGACGACCGCGACCGTCAACACGACCCACGCCAGGACGAGCCCGACCGCCGCACCGAGCCATCTGCCGAGCGCGAGACCGACGGTCTCGATCCCGCCGGTGGTCCCGTTCGCGCCGCCGGCCTCGATGACGACCATGTTCCCCCAAGTCGCCCAGAGGTATGCGGCGATCACGATCACGCAGCCCCAGAGCAGGAACGTTCGGATAGCGCGCTCGCCGCCCGATACCTCGACGCCCATGTTCAGCGGCGTCTCGATCCCCAACAGCGCGAGGATCGCGAACGAGAAGAACGTGAGATTCGCCGGCAGGCCAAGGGCCAACGTTTCACCGTGGAAGGGGTTCCATCCCGCGCCGAAGTCCGTGGACGTGCCGTTGCCCTGGAGCAGCCACCACACCCCGGCGAACCCGATCAGGAAGATCGCCGTGACGTACGCGAAGAATTGGACGTTCACGTAGTTCATCGTGACGCGCATCTTCAGATAAGACATCAGCGCGCTGAACCAGATCACGACCAGGACGACAACACCGATCTGCCAGTTCTCCGTGAAGAGGCACGGAAACTCGCAATCCGGGTTGATGAACACGGCGGCTTGCTGCAGGTAGTTGGCGAAGAGGACTCCGATGAACACCAGCGAGATCGGGCCGGGCCACCACGCGACGAAGCCGGCAAAGAACCCCCAGAACGGTCCGAGCACCTTGTGCGTCCAGACGTACAGCGATCCCTCCTCCGGGAACATCCGCCCGAGCTGCGCGGTCACAAAGGCACCAGTGATGAGGAACGTCAGGAACGCGAGGATCCAGAAGATGAACACGGACGGTCCAGCGAACTGCACGCCGGCCGCGTTGTTGATGAACAGCACAATTGCAACGAAGATCACCACAAGGTCGAAGGCCCCGAGCGTCCTGGCGACGAGGACCGGCGCGACCCTCTCGGAGATCATGTGCTCGTCGGCTTTCGTAGCCATGCAACACCCCTCCCTGTGACGGGACGGTCGGCCGAGCCGCCGCCCAGGCCTCGTTCAGAGAATCCTGCACCGCAAGCGGTGCGGCTGTCCAGCCAAGCCGCTCTAGGCGTCGCGCCGGCTCATGTACTCGGCTGCCATCTCCTTCAGGCGGCCCCGGGTCGAGGCGTAGACGTCCGAGCGCGGCAGGTACCGCTTCGGAGCCTTCGCCACGAACGTGTAGTTGGGGTCACAGACGTTCGCCACCGGGCTCTCGGAGATCTGCGAGACGAGCTGGTAGGCGTCGAGCTTCTCGAACCCGAACTCCTCGGCGAGCCACATCACCAGGTCGCCGTGCGCGATCCGGAACGCGTCCTCGAGCGGGCGCGCCGAACCCGTCGACATGATGTAGTCGTCGTTCTCCAGGCGCGGCCATGGCGTCGCTCGGCTGGGGATCAGGTCCACGACGAGGACGGTGTTCATCGCGCCTTCCACGGCGACGCCGCAGGTCTCGCCCTCGCCCTGCCGGTAGTGACCGTCGCCGATCGAGAACAGGGCGCCTTCGACGTTGACGCCGAGGTAACACGTCGAGCCGGCGCACATCTCGGGCGTATCCATGTTGCCGCCGTGCGCGTCGGGGACCAGCGACGAACGCGCCTCGCCCCCTGCCGGCGCGACGCCGACGGTCCCGTGCATCGGCTCGAGGGGAAGATCAATGGTCTGGTCGCCGTTCCGCGCTTCGTACCGAACCGTGCCGCGTGAACGGTCGACCTCGTAGCGCCACACGATCTCCGGAAGGGCGTCCTGCAAGGTCACCGTTCGAAGGGTCGACGTGAGCGAGCCGAACAGCGGGAACGTCGTCGACACCGCCCAGTCCCGCGCGGGTTCGAGCGACACGAAGTGCAACGCGAGCGTGTCGCCTGGTTCGGCGCCCTCGACGTGGAACGGTCCAGTCTGAGGGTTGAATGCGGTGATCTTGTCCGAAGGCATGTCATCGACGGTCTCGATCAGGCCGCCGAAGCAGTCGTCGGTCCACAGCTCCAAGACGTCGCCGGGCTTGACCTTCATCACGGGTGCGGCGCCGCCGAAGGTCCACGCGTACTCGGCGCGCTCGGGGCGATACGTGACGACGTTCAGGTCGGTCATCGCCTGTCCTCCTTCGCGGCCTGGTAAGGCTCGGCGATCCTATCCCTGTGTGTTCGTACGCACGACGTCGGTGAAGCGCGCGAAGATCTCCCGTCCCCGTTCCTCGTGCCGCTCGATGTGGCGTTCGGCCTCCGCCCGGATCTCATCGGCCGACTTGCCCCACGTGGACTTGAGGTCCATCGCGGCGTCCGCCGACTCGATCCACCAGGCGAGCTCCCACGCCTCGACCTCGAGGTGGAATTGCACGCCCCACGCGGTCTCGCCGACGCGAAATGCCTGAACCGGGATGCGGTCTCCGGTGATGAGCAGCGTTGCACCCTCCGGGAGGGCATACGTGTCCTCGTGCCACTGCATCACTCGTTCCTCCGGTTCGAGGAACGAGAGGAGCGCGTCCTCCTTCGCGTCGGATGTGAGCCGCACCGGCTCGAACCCGACCTCCTTGACTGGGCCCTTCACGACCTCGGTCCCGAGCGCTCGGGCAAGGATCTGCGATCCAAGACAGATGCCGAGGTACGGCACGCCGCGGTCGATGGCCTCGCGCGTGTACTGCCGCACCGCGCCGAGCTGCGGGTACTGGTCGACCTGGTCGACGTTGACGGTTCCCCCGAACGTGATGACGCCGGCGACGTCGTCGAGCGGAGGCAGTTCGACAGTCGGGTCGGTCAGGTTCGCCGTGACGAGGTCCATGCCCGCGCGGGCGAGCGCGCCGGGAGCCACGCCGAAGGTCTCGAACCCGTCATTGCGGACGAGCAGGATCGGCGTCACGCCGTAACCGTACCGCCGACAGTCGTCAGCCGCGCTCGAAGTACCTGGCGAGCTCCCAATCCGTCACCGTCGTGTTGTCGAAGATGACCTGCTCCTGGACGGCGGTGTTCAACAGGTGCTCGAACACGAACGTGCCGAACGCCTTCTGCGCCACCTGGCTGTCGCGGAAGGTCTCGATCGCCTCGTGCAGCGAGAACGGCACGCGCGGCACATCCTTCGCCTCGTACGCGTTGCCCCGGAAGATCGCCGGTGGCTCGATCTTGTTCTCGATGCCCCACAGTCCGGCGGCGATCGTCGCCGCGAACGCGAGGTAGGGGTTCGCGTCGGCGCCGGGTATGCGCGACTCGACGCGCGAGCCCTTGTGTTCCCCGACCGTTCGGAATCCGCACGTGCGGTTGTCACGGCTCCACACGATGGCTGTCGGTGCCCACGACCCGAGCTGGTAGCGCTTGTAGGAGTTCACGAACGGCGCGTACATCCACGCCATCTCTCGGGCGCACGCCATGAGGCCGCCGAGGTACCACCTGTACGTGTCGCTCATGTGGTGCTCGCCGTTCTCGTCCCACATGAGGCTCTCGGAGCCGTCGGCGTTCCACACGCTCGAGTGCAGGTGACAGCTCGAACCCGCCTCGGCCATCGTCCACTTGGCCATGAACGTGGCGGCGACGCCGTTGATCTCGGCGATCTCCTTCACGCCGTGCTTGTAGAGCGCGTGGTGGTCGGCGTTCGACAGCGCGTCGGAGAACGTGATGTTGATCTCGTGCTGGCCCCGGCCGAACTCACCCTTGCTGAACTCCACGGGGATGCCGGCGCCCAACATGCCGTTGCGGATCTGACGGATGACCCACTCGTCGCGAGTGGTTTGGAGCATGTGGTAGTCCATGATGTACGGAGAGGAGGGACGCAGACCGCGGTACCCGCGTTCCGCTAGCTCTCGAAATCCGTCTTGGAACAGGTAGAACTCGAGCTCGGATCCAGTCTTGATCGTGTAGCCGGCCGCGGCGGCGCGCTCGATCTGCCGCTTCAGGATCTGCCGAGGCGACACCTCGACCGGCTCGCGCGTCTCCTCGTCCGCGATGTCGCAGATCACCATGACCGTCTTATCGAGCCAGGGGCACCACCGGAGCGTCGACAGGTCCGGGATCATTCGGAAGTCGCCGTAGCCCGTCTCCCAGCTCGCGTACTGGTAGCCGGGGAGCGGCTCCATCTCCATGTCGATGGCCAGCAGGTACAGGCAGGCGTGGAGCCCTTCCTCGCCGAGGATCTCCTCCAGGAAGAAGTGGGGCACGACGCGCTTGCCCATGAACCGCCCTTGGAGGTCGGTGAACATGCACAGGACCGTGTCGACTTGGCCCAGCTCGGCAAGCTCCTCGAGTTGCTTGGCGTCGAGCGTTCCGGTGTTCGCTGTCACGTTCGCCTCCGCGGATCGGGATCGCGGCTATGAGAGAACGGTGCGCTCGGGCTGTCAAACGGACGGCGGGCCCGCGTTCGCGGGCCCGCCGTCCGAATCGATCCGTTCGCTCGAGCGCTCAGTTCGGGACCTGTCGAGGCGTCTCCTCGCGTGCGCCTCGCAGAATCTCCTCTTGTGCTGCCTCCGATGTCTCGTATGACTTCTGCGGAACCCCGCGTTCTCCCTTCGTCAGCGCGAACTCCTCCTCGGGCGACAGCACCAGGCGGTGGCGTCCGGCGATGGCGAAGTAGAGCACGCCGAGGACGTAGTAGATGGCCACCCCGTACAGGCCGGGACGGTAGTCGTCGTTCGTGAACATCGTCACGAGGGAGACCAGCGCGATGATGCCTGCCACGGCTGCGCCCGGAACCCCCCACTTGCTGCGGTACGGCCGGTCGATGTTCGGCAGGTTCCGTCTCAGCATGATGAACGAGAGGCACTGCAGCGCGTACGAGATGACGGCACCGAAGACCGCCATGTAGAGCAACGCCGCGACGATCTGCGCCGCGTAGTCGCCCTCCTGACGCCCGAGGTACCAGACGATGAGCGCCACGAGGTATCCAACGACGGCTCCGGCGATCAGCGCCACGTGCGGGGTCTGCCTCACGCCGTGCGTGACCGAGAGGAACTTCGGGAAGTACCCGGCGCGCGACAGCGAGAACGTGTTCCGGCCGTAGGCGTAGATGATCGTGAAGAAGCTCGCGATGAGACCGATCAGTCCGAACAGCGCGAGCAGCTCCGCGGCGAAGCCCTCGCCGAAGATGCCGATGAAACCGTCGAAGAGAGGGGTTCCGGAGATGCCGATGGCGCCGGCGCCGCCGCCGACCCCGCTGTTCAGCAGGAGGATGAGCGCGCCCGTCAGGACCAGCGTGTGCATCCCCCAGATCGTTCCCTTGGGGACGTCACGCCGAGGGTCCATCGATTCCTCGGCCGCGAGCGGGATCTCCTCGATTGCGAGGTAGAACCAGATGGCGAACGGCAAGGCCTTGAAGATCCCGCCGATGCCGTACGGGAGGAACGGCCCGCCGCCTTCCGCGAGTAGCTGGTTGGTCGTTTCGGGGGTCGCTGCCCAGTCCTTGGGAATGTTGAACCAGAGGTTCGTGTCGAAGTCTCCGCTGACCAGTGCCGCGACGTAGAAGATGGCCAGGACCGCGAGCGCCAGGACGGTGATCGCGATTGTGAACCGCATCGTCGCCTCGATGCCGATGATGTTGATCCCGACGAAGATGACGTAGAAGATCGCCCACCAGACGGGCTCGCTGTTCCACCATGGGTCGCCGGCGACGTCGAAGATCGACACGACGAGGGACTGCATAAGCAAACCCATCGCGCCGACGACGACCGCCGGTGTGATCACGTACTCCATGTTCTCGGCCAGACCGGTCAGGAACCCGCCCCACGGGCCCATCGCCGACCGCGCGAACGAATACGCGCCGCCCGTATGTGGCAGGGCCGGCGACATCTCGGCGATGCTGTAACAGAGGCCGTAGTACATGACGGCGATGAGAACCGTCGCGATGACCAGGCCCCCGAAGCCCGCGGTCGACAGGCCGAAGTTCCAGCCGTAGAAGTCGCCGGAGATGACGGCGCCGACACCGAGCGCCCAGAGCGCCCAGACGCCGGCATGGCGCCTGAGGCCCCGTTGCTTGAAGTACTCCTCGTCGACCTCCCGGTAGGTAACCGAGCCCACCTTGCGTTCAGCCACGTGCCACCCCTCCTTTGGCGACGTAGGACGTTCGCGGCCGTATTGAGCCTCGAACGGGCGATTCATGTCAAACAGACGTGCGCGCGACTTGGCGGCCTCGCTGGTGCGACTGCGTACCGCGTCGCCGCTTGACGCTCGCGCTTGTCCGACAAATACTGCTGCCGGGGAGGGGCAGCGTGACCGAACGATCGAGATCGAAGACCGTTTCGGCTCGCGGCAACATCGTTTCCCGCATCAGCGACGTTCCTCCGGGCAGCCAGCTGCCGCCGGAGCCCGAACTGGCAGCCGAGCTCGGGGTCTCCAGGTCGACACTTCGTGAGGCGCTCCGCTCTCTCGAGGACGAAGGACTAGTCCGGAGAACGCGCGGCGCTGGCACGTTCGTCGCCGAGCGTCCGCGCATGGCGAACAACCTCGATGCGAACTTCGGCGTGACCGACGCAATCAGTTCATCGGGGATGGTGCCGGGAACGGTGAACGCGACCGCGCGGATCGAGGCCGCCTCGGCAGACGAGGCAGAACGTCTCGAGCTGCAGCCGGGCGAGGACGTCGTCGTGCTGGATCGAACGCGAACTGCGGACGGGCGCCCGGTCGTGCTCTCGCGGGACATATTCCCGCTCCGGCTCGCGCGCAGCGACGAGTCGGTCGTGGAGCGATTGGACAGCGTCTCGATCTACGAGGCCCTCGAGCACGACCTCGGGATCGTCGTCCACCACGGGTTCGCGACGTTCCAGCCGACGCAAGCGGACGGGCACGTCGCGTCGAGGCTCGACGTCCCCCGCGGGACGCTTCTCCTGTACATCCGTCAGGTCGATTACGAGGCCTCCGGCCGGGCGGTGCTCTCGTCGCACGAGCACCACCTGGCCGAGGTGTTCGAGTTCTCCGTGGTCCGACGTGGGCCCGGAAGGAGGTATTCGTGACGGCTCACGTTGGGAAGACGATCCGCCTGAAGCGCGTCATCGATCCGACCGGCGTCTCGATCATCTGCGCGCTCGATCACGGGATGACGTCGCCAACGTTCCTCGAACCGCTCGCCGACATCGCGTCGCGAACGGCCGAGGCGGTGATGGGCGGCGCGAACGTGATCATGATGAGCAAGGGCATGATCCGAGTCGCGGAGCCGGCGTTCGCGCCGACGACTTCGCTCGCGTTGTTGCTATCGGCGTCGGGGAGTCCCGACGGGGACCGGCCGCAGATCGTTCAGATCGCCGAGGTCGAAGAGGCGCTCGTGTTGGGCGCCGACGCCGTCGTCCTGTTCACCGCGCTCGGAGGCGACACCGAGCCCGGCATGATCGAGATCTTGGCGGGAGTAGGTCGAGAGTGTGCCGCGCTCGGCATGCCGTTCATCGCCGAGGCGGAGTTCCCCACCACGTACGCAACGGTCGAAGTGCTCAAACAGCAGTACGGGTTCGAGTACCTGCGTCGGAACGTGCGGTTGTGCGCGGAGCTCGGCGCCGACATCGTCAAGACGAACTGGCCCGGAGAGGCCGACTCGTTCGGCAGGCTGGTCGAGGCGGCCAATGGGATCCCCGTCGTGCTCGCCGGCGGCTCGCGTTTGGAGGACAAGGAGCTCTTGTGGCGGATGCAGGTCGCCATTGAAGCCGGAGCGATCGGCTGCTCGGTGGGACGGAACATCTTCATGCACGAGTCGCCAGAGGCGATCACGCGGGCGCTCTCGCGGGTCATCCGCGAACGGTGGAGCGCCGACAAGGCGCACGACGCCCTCGTGGGGGAGCTGAGCACTGGGGTCGCCTCGTGAGGGCGGCGTTCATGACCGATGTGAACGCCGTCGAGGTCCGTGACGTCGAGGAGCCCAAGCCCGACCCGGCCGGCGCGGTCTTGAAGGTCGAGGCATGCGGCATCTGCGGAACCGATGCGCGAACCTTCTTCAACGGCGATCCCCGGGCGCCCGTCCCGTGGCAGCTCGGGCACGAGCCGGTAGGGGTACTCGAGGAGGTCGGTCCGGACGCGGACCTGCCGCCCGACGTCCGGCGCGGCGACCGCGTGTTCCTGGGCTCGATCCTCACGTGCGGTGAGTGCCGCTGGTGCGTCGACGGGTTCCACAACCTGTGCGAGCGGCACCTGCTCTACGGCTACGATCCTTTTCCGGGCGCGTACGCGGAGTGGGCGCTCGTTCCGCCGATCGCGACCAAGAACCTCATCCCTCTGCCGGACGAGCTGCCGTCCGATCTCGCGACGGTCGCCGATCCGTTCGCCTGCGCGCTGAACGGCGTCGAGATGCTCGACGTTCGTCTCGGCGACGTCGTCGTGATCCTGGGGACCGGTCCGATCGGGTGTTGGCAGGCGGTGATGTGCAGGGACCGAGGCGCGAGCACGATCTACATGACCGACGTGAACAAGGACCGTCTCGACGTGGCGCTCGGGGTGGTCGGTCGGTTCGTCGACGACGCATGGGTCACCGGTGAGGACGACGACGGCGTCCAGCAGGTCGTGTCACGAACCGATGGTCGCGGCGCCGACCGTGTGAGCGTCGCCGCGCCGTCGAAGCAGGCCCAGCAGGCGGCGCTGGAGATGGCTGCCAAGCGCGCTCGCGTCGTGTACTTCGCCGGGCTGCCGAAGCACGACCCCGTCAGTCCGCTGGACATGAACCAGCTGCACTACAAGGAGCTGGCGATCCTCGGCGCGTATGGGGCGACCCATCGCCAGTACCGAATCACGATGGACTACCTGAACAGGCGGAAGGACGATCTCGCGCCGGTCGTAACGCACCGGTTCCCGCTCGAGCGGATCGGGGAGGCGTTCGCGACGATCCGGGATGGGACCGGATTGAAGATGGTGATCGTCCCGTGAGCCCGCCGTATGTGATCGGGTGTGACGTTGGGTCGCAGGGCACGAACGTCGCCCTGTACTCCGCCGACGGGGAGCTCGTCGCGTCGTCGTATCAGTCCTATGACCCGTCGTTTCCGTTTCCTGGCGCGGCGGAACAGGACGCCGACGCCTGGCCGCACGCCGTCGCGGCCGGCGTCCGCGAGGTTCTGTCTGTGGTTCCCGAGGGCCCGTCCGCGGTCAAGGGCATCTCGTTCGGCTCCCAGCTGGACGGCATGGTCGTGTGCGACGAGGCCGGCCGCGCGCTCCGTCCCGCGATGATCTGGATGGACAGGCGAGCCGAAGCCCAGGCGGCGCGCGTCGCGGAGCACATCTCTCGCGAGGACTTCTACCGATCCGTCGGCGCGAACCTCGACTCCTCGCACGCGGTGTTCAAGGCCCTGTGGGTGCGAGACGAGGAGCCGGAGATCTGGGCGAAGGCTTCGTGGTTGATGTCGCCGGGGACGTTCGTTCTCCGCGAGGTCGCCGGGCCGATCGCCGTGGACTACTCGAACGCGTCGTCACTCGCGCTGCTCGACCCCCGCTCGCGGAAATGGTCGTCAGAGGTGCTTGCGGCGGTCGACGTGCCGGAATCGATGTTGCCGGAGCTCGGCGGCGGCACCGACCCGATCGGTCACGTGACCGCCGCGTTCGCCGAGGCGTCGGGACTCGATCCGTCGACGCTCGTGGCGATCGGGTGCGGCGACGAGATGGCCGCGACGCTGGGCGCCGGTGTCTTCGCCCCCGGCGAGGTGTGCGACGTCGTGGGCACGGCCGAACCGGTATGCGCGGCGTCCGCCGAACCGCGCGAGGATCCGACGATGCTCGTCGAGTGTCATCCGCACGCCGACCCCGATGCGTGGCTGCTCGAGAATCCGGGGTTCGTATCCGGAGGGAACCTCCGGTGGTGGCGAGACCAGTTCGCGCCGATCGAGCGCGGCGCGGAGGCCGAGGGACTGGGCGACGCGTACGACCTACTGTCGCACCAGGCGGAACGGATCGAGCCGGGCGCGGAGGGCCTGGTGTTCCTGCCGGCGATGCAGGGCGCGATGGCGCCGGAGTGGAACGGCTCGGCCCGCGGCGTCTTCTACGGCCTGACGCTCGCGCACACGCGCGCGCACATGACACGCGCCGTGCTCGAGGGAAGCGCGTTCGGTCTCCGCGACATCCTGGAGGCGATGACCGCTGCGGGGCTGGACGTCCGGCGACTGACGATCGTCGGCGGCGGGGCGAAGGGACCGCTGTGGCGGCAGATCAAGGCCGACGTCACCGGTCTCCCCGTCCGCGTGCCGGTCAACGTCGAGACCACCGCAACGGGCGCGGCGATCCTTGCGGCCGTCGCATCGGGCGTTCACGGTTCGGTGGCCGGCGCGGTCGAGGCGTTCGTGGCGTTCCAGCCCGACGAGCACGAGCCGGACGCCGAGCGGCGCGCAGCCTACGACGACGCGTACCGCCGGTACCGCGACGTGTACTCCGCGCTCAAGCCCGTCTTCGGCACCTGAGGCCGCTCAGTTGCGACTGGGTCTCGTTCGACGCCTGGACACGACCGACGCCAGGGCGAGCACCAAGACGCCGAGCGCTACGGCCGTCACGAGCCCAACCGAGGCAGCGAGCCATCCCGTCAGGATCCCGCCGACCGCCAGGGCGACGGCGGATCGCCTCGTGAGACGCAGGCCGAACGGCCAGGCGGAAACGAGGATGGCCACGACTGGCAAGACCAGCGGCCACCAGTCGTACGAGGACGAACCCGGCCGGGACCAGCCCGGCACGCCGAAGCCGATGACCTCCATCACGGGAGGGTAATCGGCATCTTCCGACCGGCGGTTCAGTCCTCCGGAGTCACGTACGCCGCGGTGATCCCGCCGTCGACGACGAGCGACGCACCGGTCATGTAGGACGAGTCGTCGCTCGCGAGGAACAGCGCGGCTTTGGCGAGCTCCTCGGCCTGCCCGAGCCGTCCCATTGGGATGTGGACGAACCGTCGCTGGCGGCGGGTCGGATCGCTCAACAGCTCCGCGAGCAGCGGCGTGTCGATGGGTCCGGGACATAGCGCGTTGCACCTGATGCCGCGTCGCGCGTACTCGACGGCTATCTCTCGCGTCATCGAGAGCACGGCGCCCTTCGACGCCGTGTACGCGGTCTGCGAGGTCGCCGCTCCCATCCACGCGACGAACGAGGCGACGTTGATGATCGACCCGCCGCCCGACTCGACCATCGCCGGGATTCCGAACTTGCAGCCGAAAGCGACGCCCTTGACGTTGATCGCCAACGTTCGATCCCATATCGACTCATCCGTCGAATCGACCGATCCGTCGTCGGCGAGCATCACGCCCGCGTTGTTGTACAGGACGTGCAAGGCACCGAACCGCTCGATCGCGGCCTCGACCATCGAGCGGGCGTCAGCTTCCCGGGAGACGTCGGCGTGGACGTACGCGGCCTCCCCGCCCGCCTCGGCGATCTCCCTGGCGACCGTTTCACCCGCTTCGTCGGCGACGTCGGTGAGGACGACGCGAGCGCCCTCCGCCGCGAACAGCGTGGACGCGACCATCCCCATCCCGCTCGCGCCGCCGGTGATCAGGGCGACCTTGCCGTCGAGACGTCCCATGCGGCGCGAGCATACGGGCGCACGAGCGCTACCGAGCGTGCCGAACGCTGCCATCGCGTCGTGCCTATCATCGTGACCTCGGTAGAGGAGGCATACGTATGGCGACCGAACTTCTCGTCCTGGCAGGTGAGCGGAAGGAAGCAGCGGACGGTTCGACGTTCGAGGTGATCGAGCCCGGTACGGGCGGACCGATGGTCGACGTCGCCGAGGCCGGCGCCGAGGATGCGAAGCGTGCCGTGGACATCGCCGTTCGAGCCTTCGAGGAGGGTGCGTGGCGCAGGATGAGCGCGACCGAACGCGGTCGGGTGCTCCTGCGAGCCTCGGCGCTGTTCCGCGAGCGGCTCGAGACCTTTGCGGCGGCCGAGAGCCGGAACGCCGGCAAGCCGATCAACGCTGCCCGCGGCGAGATGGGGATCGTGGCGAACACGTTGGAGTACTGGGGCGGCGCGGCGAACAAGATCTTCGGCGAGACGATCCCCGTCCAAGACCCCGGCCTCGACGTGTCGCTGCGCGAACCAGTCGGTGTGTGCGCGCTCATCACGCCGTGGAACTTCCCGCTCGTCATCGCGACGTGGAAGATCGCGCCGTCGCTCGCGTGCGGGAACGCCATTATCGTCAAGCCCGCGACCTACACGCCGCTCACGGTTCTCATGCTGGCGGATCTGCTGGTCGAGGCCGGTCTGCCACCCGAGACGATGAGCGTTCTGCCGGGACCGGGAAAGACGGCCGGCACGGCACTCGTGACGGATCCCCGAATCAACAAGGTCGGGTTCACGGGCTCGACAGCGGTCGGCGCCGAGATCATGCGGCAGGCGGCCGACAACATCACGCGCGTGTCGCTCGAGCTCGGCGGGAAGTCCGCGAACGTGGTGTTCGCCGACGCCGACATGGACCTGTGCGTCGAGAAGTCGATGTGGTCGATCTTCGACAACACCGGTCAGGACTGCACGTCACGCTCCCGCATGTTCGTCGAGCGACCGGTGTACGACGAGTTCATCGAGCGTTTCGCCAAGCGCACGGCCGAGCTGCACGTCGGGCGGCCCGAGGACGAGACGACCGATCTCGGCCCCATGATCTCCGCCAGTCAGCGCCAGACGTCTCTCGACTACATCAACATCGGTATCGACGAAGGTGCGCGGCTCGTCACGGGCGGCGACGTTCCGCCCGAGCCGCCGAACGGGTTCTACATCAGGCCGGCGATCCTCGCGGACGTCGACAACTCGTGGCGCGTCGCGCGCGAGGAGATCTTCGGGCCGGTGGTGTGCGTCATGCCCTTCGACACCGAGGAGGACGCGATCCGGCTCGCCAACGACACGCTCTACGGGCTCTCCGGCTCGATCTGGACGCGCGACCTCGGACGCGCGATCAGAGTGGCGAAGGGCATCCGCACCGGCGTGCTCTCGGTGAACACCGCGCACAGCGTGCACACCGAGGCGCCGTTCGGCGGATACAAGCAGAGCGGGATCGGGCGCGAGATGGGGATGCACGCGGTCAACCTCTACACCGAGGTGAAGAACGTGTTCTTCTCCGAGCTGTAGAGCTCCGCCGAGCGCGTGCTGACGCCGCGCCTCCGTTGGTAGGCTCGACGCATCCCATGGAACTCCCCGAAGAGCTTGCATCACGTCCGCCTCGAAAAGCCGGCTCGGACCCGACGGCGACGCTGACGCTCGACGCCTACCAGCGGCTGAGAGTTGAGCTCGACGAGCTCACCTCGTCCGGCCGAGCGCACATCGCCGAGCGCCTCAAGGAGGCGCGGGAACACGGCGACATCCGCGAGAACGCCGAGTACGACGCCGCCAAGAACGAGCAGGCGTTGATGGAATCGCGTATCCGCACGCTCGAACGCATGCTCCGCGACCCCGAGATCGTCGAGGCACCTCCCGCATCCGAGGTGGTCACGCCCGGCATGCTCGTCACGCTCCGTCCGCTCGACGACGACGATCCCGAGGACGAGACCTACCTCCTTGCGGAGTCCGCGGAGGAGCGCGCGAACGGCGTTCGGACCATCACGACCACCTCACCGCTCGGCAGCGCGATCCTCGGAGCTCGCCTGGAGGAGAAGGTCGCGTACGAGGCTCCCGGAGGCACGTTCCACTACGTCGTCATGCGGCTCGAGCCGCGCGCGTAGGAACTCGCGATCCATCGCGGAGTAGCCTCACCGAAGTGACGGATCGAGGCGGCGGCTCCCATCGCGTTCGGGGCATGCGAAGGCGCGAAGAAGCGAGCGCGGATGAGCGAGCGTTGGCCCCCCGAGTCAAGGACATGCCGGCGCCGCGGAGCGCTACCGGCCTTGCCGCGAAACCGATGCGGTGGGTGTTCACCTGGCCGTATCGAGTCGCGCTCGCCGGCGTATACCGCGCGGGGTTCAAGCCGTGGCAGTTGACGCTCCTTGCACTGGCGACGAACGTGTGGGTCGGTGTGCTGCTCCTCCGCGGCGACCGGCTGGTCCCCGGTTTGCTGCTCATCCCGGCCGGACTGTTCGACATCCTCGACGGCGCGGTCGCGCGCCTCCGCCACGAGGACAGCCGCCTCGGCGCGTTCCTCGATTCGGTCCTCGATCGCGTCTCGGACCTGATCCTGTTCGGGTGCCTGTACTGGTCGCTCGCCGGTCAGGGAGATACCGTCGAAGCGGCGCTCGCGCTGGCGACACTGGTGATCGCTCTCTTCGTCAGCCACATCCGTGCCGAGGCCGAGGCCGCGGGCGTCACGCTTTCAGAAGGCTACTTCCAGCGACTCGAGCGCTACATCGCGATGATGATCGGTCTCCCCGTCCCCGGTGCGCTGCTTCCGGCGCTGGCCGTCCTCACCGTGCTCGGGGGCGTGACCGTCCTGCAGCGAGGGTGGGCGGCACTGGCGCGAACCGAGGCCGGAGGTTGAACGCGCACGCGGTGGCTCGAGCCGAGGACGCATCGTGGAAGATGCAGACCGACCACGCCCGGATGGTGAGGTAAAAACGGCGGAGCAGCACTATCAACGGGTCGCGTCGCTCGCGGAGGTCCCCGAGGGCGAGCTGCGCGCGTTCGACCTCACGCTTGGACGCGTCGCCGTGGTCCACGTCGAGCAGGAGATCTTCGCGCTTGCCGACGAGTGCCCGCACGATCTCGGCTCGCTCTCCGAAGGTGAGCTCGACGCGAACGAGGACGCGGTGGTCTGCCCGGGCGACGGAAGCGCGTTCGACCTTCATACCGGCGAACCGCTCGATGGACCCGCGCTCGATCCGGTGACCGTGTTCGCGGTTCGGGTGCACGATGAGTGGATCGAGATCGGACCGCCGGCGGACGTTCCGGTCTGAGGAACGCTTCACGAAGCAGGAGGACGAGATGCGCACCGAGTTGCTCCCGCAGGCCGTGGTGATCTTCGGCGCCTCGGGCGATCTCACCAAGCGGAAGCTCTTGCCGGCCTTCTATCACCTCTTCCTCATTGACCGACTCCCCACGCGGTGGGCGATCGTCGGGTCGGCTCGAACCGAGATGTCCGACGAGCAGTTCGTTGAGCAGGCGCGGGAACACATCGCGGAGTTCTCGAAGCAGGGCGTGGACGGCGCCCGATGGACGGAATTCGCGAGTCACCTCTCGTATTGCCCGCTCGGCTTCTCCGACCCGATGGCGATGAAGCCGCTCGTCGAGCACCTCGAGCGTGTCGACGAGCGACACGGCACCGGCGGTGGGCGGTTTTTCTACTGCGCGACGCCCCCCTCGGCATACCCCGACATCATCCACAGGATCGGCGAGGTCGGTCTGCACCAGAACGCGAAGATCGTGTTCGAGAAGCCGTTCGGCCGAGACCTCGAGAGTGCGAGCGAGCTGAACGCCACGATCCACGAGGTCTTCGACGAGTCGCAGGTCTTCCGCATCGACCACTACCTGGGCAAGGAGACGGTGCAGAACATCCTGATGTTCCGGTTCGCCAACGGGATGTTCGAACCGATCTGGAACCGCAGGTACATCGATCACGTACAGATCACGGTGGCCGAGAAGATCGGGATCGAGGGCCGGGGCGCGTTCTACGAAGAGACCGGGAACATCCGCGACATGATGTCGACACACCTGTTTCAAACGATGACGTTCGTCGCGATGGAGCCGCCGGTCTCGTTCGACCCGGAACGCCTGCGCGACGAGACGGTGAAGGCGCTCCGCTCCACGCGAGTCTGCGACCCGTCGAAGGTAGTCCGAGGGCAGTACCGGGGGTATCGGAAAGAGCCCGACGTCGCGCCGGATTCGACGGTCGAGACGTTCTCGGCGATGGAGCTCGACATCGAGAACTGGAGGTGGGCGGGCGTGCCCTTCTTCCTCCGAACGGGAAAGGCGCTCAAGGACAAGGTGAGCGAGATCACGCTGAAGTTCCGCCGCGTTCCGTTCGACGTGCTCAAGGGATCAGGCTTCGAGCTCGGCAAGCGGGACCACCTGACCATCCGAATCCAGCCGAACGAGGGGATCACCATCGCGTTCAACGCGAAGAAGCCTGGGCCCGAGATGGAGCTCGGCCGAGTGACGATGGAGTTCGACTATGCGGAGGACTTCGCGCAGCAAGAGATCCTCGACGCGTACGAGCTGCTGCTCCTGGAGGCGATGGAGGGTGATCACTCCCTATTCATCCGCGAGGACGCCGTCGAGCGCGCATGGGAGATCCTCCAGCCGGTCATGGAGAAGCCGCCCCCCATCGTCCACTACGCGAAGGGGACATGGGGACCGCCCGAGGCCGAGCAGCTGATCGCTCCGCGCACGTGGCACCTCACGGGCCAGCGCGACGCCGCGGACAACATGACCGGGATGTTCCGGATCCCCAACGTCGCTCGTTGAGTAGCGGTGTCCGGCATCGGTCGCTAGGCTTCGCGTTCCCCAGCGAGGAGGCTCTCCCGTGACCGATCGCACCCGTTTCGACCTACCGCCTAACCTCATCCCGGCTGCGTGGCAGAACCTGTTGCCGGTGATGGCCCGTGCGGGCATCCAACTCCTCCCCCCGCTGCATCCCGGGACCAAGCAACCGGTCACGCCCGACCTGCTTGCGCCGCTGTTCCCCGAGCAACTGATCCTGCAGGAGGTCTCGAGCGACGAGTGGATCGACATCCCCGGCGAGGTGATCGACGTCTACCGGCTGTGGCGACCCTCGCCGCTTCATCGGGCGACGCGGCTCGAGCGCGCGCTCGACACGCCGGCGCACATCTATTTCAAGTACGAGGGCGTGTCGCCCGCGGGGTCGCACAAGCCGAACACCGCCGTGGCGCAGGCCTTCTACAACAAGCAAGCCGGGGCGAAGCGGCTGGCCACCGAGACCGGCGCCGGGCAATGGGGGTCTTCGCTGGCGATGGCGTGTTCGTTCTTCGATCTCGACTGCCTGGTGTTCATGGTGAAGGCGTCATACGAGCAGAAGCCGTACCGCCGGATCTTCATCGAGACGTTCGGCGGAGAGGTTCGCCCCTCGCCGACGTCGACGACCCAGACAGGGAAGAAGATCCTCGAGGAGAACCCCGACTCGACCGGCTCGCTCGGGATCGCCATCAGCGAGGCGATCGAGGTCGCCGCGACGAACCACGACACGAACTACTCGATCGGCTCGTGCCTGAACCACGTCCTGCTCCACCAGACCGTCGTCGGGCTCGAGGCCAAGGAGCAGATGGAGATGACGGGCGAGGTTCCCGACGTCGTCGTCGGTTGCGTCGGCGGCGGTTCTAACTACGGGGGCCTCGCGTACCCGTTCATGGCCGATCGCCTGAGAGGCGACCGGCCGAACATGCGCTTCCTGGCGACGGAGCCGACGGCCTGCCCGACGCTTACCAGAGGACGGTTCGCGTACGACTTCGGCGACACCGGGCAGATGACGCCGCTTCTTCCGATGTACACGCTCGGTCACGACTTCGTCCCCGCGCCGGTTCACGCGGGCGGACTCCGGTATCACGGCGACTCGCCGTCCCTCTCGCTGCTCGTTCGCGAGGGGCACATGGAGGCGCGGGCCTACTCGCAGAACGAGGTGTTCGACGCGGCGGTGCAGTTCGCCAAGGCGCAGGGGATCGTGCCGGCGCCGGAGTCGGCGCACGCAATCCGGGGAGCCATCGACGAGGCGGTGGCGGCGCGCGAGGCGGGTGCGTCGCGCGTGATCCTCATCGGGCTATCGGGCCATGGGCACTTCGACATGCAGGCGTACGACGACTACCTGAACGCGCGACTGCCGGAGGTCGAGTTCGATCCGGCGCAGGAGGAGGCGGCGCTGGCGCGCCTGCCGGAGGTGCCGATCGGCTGAGCCACGTCGAGATCCGTCCGTTCGTCGCGGCCGAGCTCGACGTGATCTGCCAGGACCTCCGCGAGCGACCGAGGCCTCCACGAACGACGGATCCGCTCCCAGGAACGCGGGACATTCCGCTACTTCGGCGCGTGGCTCGGCGGCACCGCGGTCGGGCACGTGGGGTTGGCGTTCCCCGACGACCGGAGGATCGACTCATTGCTGGAGTGGCGGGGTCGAGCGCACGTGGAGGACCTCTGGGTCATGCCGCGCAGCCGCCGCCTCGGCATCGGTCTCGCGCTGATGCTCCAGGTGGAGGCGGCGGGGCGGGCTGCCGACCTTCGGGGATCGCGCTCGACACGGGAACGGGCCCCGGTTACGCCGCGGCCAGGCGGCTGTACCGTCGCCTCGGTTACGTCGAGCGGCCCGAGCCGTACATCATCTCCGCGGCCCCGCCGCCCGACGCCGATCCCGCGAGCTGGTGCGACGTGGTCACGATGTGGACGAAGGAGCTGTGACCTCGTCGAGGCGACGTCGCAGGTACGACGTCTCCGTCTCGTTCGTCGCGAGTTCCAGCGCTCGTCGGTAGGCGCTCGCGGCTTCGTCGAAACGCCCGAGTCGGCGGAGCAGGTCCGCGCGAGCGGAGTGGAAGTGGAGGTATCCGTCGAGCTCCGACGCGAGCGTCTCGACGAGCGGCAGACCGAGATCGGGTCCGTCTGCCATCGCCACGGCCACGGCGTGGTTCAGGTCGACGACGGGGCTCGGGGACTGGGCACGGAGCGCCACGTACAGTGCGACGATCTGCGGCCAATCGGTGTCCTCGGCTCGAGGCGCGCGAGCGTGGAGCGCAGCGATCGCCGCCTGCAACTGATACGGGCCCGCTCGACGTCGCGCGAGCGCCTCGTCGAGCAGTTCAAGGCCCTCGTCGATCATGTCGTGATCCCACCTCGCGCGGTCCTGCTCCTCGAGCACGACGAGCTCGGCGTCACCCGAGACACGCGCTTCGCGCCTTGAGTGCTGGAGCAGCATCAGGGCGAGCAGCCCTTCGATCTCGGGCTCGCGCGGCATCAACGCGCGAAGGACGCGGCCGAGTCGGATGGCCTCGTCGCAGAGCGCTGTGCGCACGAGCGTGCCGGTCGTCGCGGAATACCCCTCGTTGAACACGAGGTAGACGACGGCGAGCACGCTCGGAAGACGTTCGGGCAGGAGCGATGGTGGCGGAACGCGGTACGGGATTCCGGCCGCTCGGATCTTCCGCTTGGCGCGGACGATCCGCTGCGCCATCGCCGTCTCGGCGACGAGGAACGCGCGGGCGATCTCGCCGGTCGACAGCCCGCCCAGCGTCTTCAACGTCAGCGCGACGCGCGCGTCGAGCGGGAGCGACGGATGACAGCACGTGAAGATCAAACGAAGTCGGTCGTCCGGGATGCCGCTCACGTCCGTCTCGTCGCCGGCCAGCGCCTCGAGCTCGGCGAGCCGCGCGATCGCGACGTTCTTCTCGCGAAGCGTTCGCTCTCGTCTGATTCGGTCGATGGCACGGTTGCGGGCGGTCGTCGTGATCCACGCGCCCGGCGTCGCCGGCACCCCGCGAGAGGGCCATGTCCTGAGCGCCTCGGCGAACGCCTCCTGGACGGCGTCCTCGGCGAGATCGAAGTCACCGAGGATCCTGATCAGGGTCGCGACGGCCCGTCCCTGCTCCTCGCGGAACAGGCGCTCGACGACCCCGCGCGCGTGCGTCGCGACGACGGCTAGTCGAACTCCTGGATCGGTCGTACCTCGACCGAGCCGCCGGTGGGGATGTTCGGCATCTTCGACGCCGCTTCGATCGCGTCGTCGAGGTTCGGCGCGTCGATCAGGTAGTACCCGCCGAGCTGCTCCTTCGTCTCGGCGAAGGGCCCGTCGGTCGTCATGACCTTGCCGTTCTGCTCACGGACCGTCGTCGCATCCGACGTGGGCTCGAGCGCCTCTCCGCCGAGATGCCAGCCGTTCTGCTTCAACCAATCCGTGTAGTCCCCCCATCGCTTCATCTCCCCCTGGAGGGCCTCGGGCGTCGGTGTCATGTCACCCCACGCCGACTCGTCGCCGTAGATCAGCAGCAGATACCGCATCCGTGCCTCCTTCTCGTTGGACTTCCCCGATCCCGTGGTCAGCCTAGCGACGAGCGCAAGGACCCAATTTCGACAGCCGGTCCGAGATTCTCCTCGCTCAGATCCTGAACTCGAGCGACGCCGGGGCCAGGCCGAACGCCTCGACCGCCGCGCGGATCGCGGCGCGGCCGAGATAGAGATAGCCGTTGGGCGTGAAGTGGAAGCCGTCGCCAGCGCGCATCTCCTGTAGCACTCCGCGTTCGTTCCGAAGGTACGCGGCGTAGCCGCCATCGCGCGTCTCGAGAAGTCGCCACGAGTCGACGTACGCCGCGAGCGGATCGGCAGCGGCCGTGTCCGCGTAGACGTCGTTCAGGCGGCGGTAGAAATCCCATCGGTCCCGCTCTGCCACCACCGGGATGCCTACCCAGACGACGCGCGTGCCCGCCGAGGTCGCCTCGCGAAGGAACGCCGCCGCCCGCTCGCGGTACGCGTACGTCCAGTCGGTGGTGCCGAGATCGACCGTTCCCTCGCTCGTGACGATGGGCTGGTCGTCGTTCGTACCAAGAAGGACGAACACGACGTCCGGCCGGACCTCGTCGACGATCCTTCGCAGGGCCCCCTGCCAGTTGAAGTAATCGGGACGCGCAAGTCCGGTGGAGATCCTTCCCAGCGACAGCACACGGGCGCTCGACGGGTCGAACAGCTCCGCGAGAGCCGGAGCGAGACCTTGGGAGAGCGAGTCGCCGACCACGACGACGCGGAGACGATCGCGTTCGGTGGGGATCCTGATGTCGGAAGGGAGGGCTACGTCGACCGGAGGGCTCGGCCGGCGCCGCCCGCCTTCCGTCGGCCTCGAGGTCGTGGGAGACCTGGGCTGCGTCGTCGTTGGGGTCGGCGTCTCGTTGGACAAGCCCGGTTGCAGGCGGAAATCCGGCGTCTCGAGTTCGGGGATGACCAGCTCGCCGCCCGGTGGTCCGTTCGGGTCGTGGCCGAGCGCTCGCATCGCGCCCTCCGCCGCGTCGCCGACGGCGAGCACGTCCGAGATCACGGCGACCGGCCGGAGGATGGCCAGGGCGGCGTCGCGCCGTGCCCCTGGTGGCGCGGTGTGTGCGGTTCTCTCCAGCGTCGGAGCAAACGCCATCGCCCACAGCGCCAGGCAGACGGCGAGCGTCACGCCGGCCTGCATCGGAGTCACCCGTCGGCCGCGGTCGGCGTCCTCGCGCGGGGCCCGGTCCGGGTCCCGGTCCGGGTCCACGAGTGTGGCGAGTTCGGGAGGGAGCTCTTCGGCCGCCATGTCAGAACCGGAAGTAGATGAACGGCGCGACGCCGTTCGGCCCCAACGTTGTGATGGCGAACAGCACGACCGCCAGTGCCGCACCTTGCATCACCGGCGCGAGCCGCGAGAACGTCCGCAGCACCACCGGCGCCGGCGTCCGCGGGACGTTCTGGAGCAGCAACATGCCCGCGATCGCCGCGACGACGAGCGGCGTGACGAGCGTCGACGGCTCGGCCCACCCGGTCACCAAGCGATCGAGAACGTCGAACGCGCGCTCGATCGAACCCGCGCGGAAGAACACCCAACCCAGGCAGATCAGGTGGAACGTAACGACGCGGGCTCGAAGCACGGCGGTCACCGATGCCGGGTCCAACGGCAACCCCAGTCGTTCGCGGCGGCGTCGCCGCCACCGACCAACGACCTGTCCGATCCCGTGCAGGCCACCCCACGCGACGAACGTCCAACCCGCCCCGTGCCACAGCCCGCCGAGCAGCATCGTGATCATCACGTTGATCGCGGTCCGGACCTCGCCGCGCTTGCTGCCGCCGAGCGGGACGTAAAGGTAGTCGCGCAGCCATCTCGAGAGAGTGATGTGCCAGCGCTGCCAGAAGTCGCGGAGCGAGACGGCCGCGTACGGCCGGTCGAAGTTCACCGGGAACTCGAACCCCAGCAGCAGCGCCACGCCGATCGCGATGTCGGTGTAGCCGCTGAAGTCGGTGTAGATCACGATCGCGTAGCCGTAGATCGCGACCAGCGTCTCGAGCGCCGAGTGGGCGCCCGGTGCGCCGAACACGGGATCGACGATCTGCGCGGCCAGGAAGCTCGACACGACGACCTTCTTGAACAACCCGCCGAGGATCAGGAAGGCAGCGCGTGAGACGTCGATCCTCTCCGGATCGCGACGCCTGCGGATCTGTGGCAACAGCTCCTCTCCGCGGACGATCGGACCGGCGACGAGATGCGGGAAGAATGAGAGGTACACGAACGCGTCGAGCCAGGACGCCGGTGTGATCTCCAGTCGCGACACGTCCACGACATAGCTGATCGCCATGAACGTGTAGAAGGAGATCCCGACCGGAAGAACGAACTGCAGCAGTGGGAGCGGCGGCGACAGACCGATCCTCTCGAACGCGTTGGCCAGGCTCAACGCGAAGAATCCGTAGTACTTGAACCAGGCGAGCGGGAGGAGCAATGCCAGCGAAGCGACGACCGCCCGGCGCGTGCGCGAGGCCTGTTCCTCCTGGCGCTCGACCCACAGCGCGCCGAGCTGCGCGATCGCGCTCACCGCCACGAGCAGCCACACGAGCCGCCAGTCCCACCACGCGTAGAACACGTAGCTCGCGACGAGGAGGAACCACTTCCGACCCCGGGGGTACGGATTCAGCACCCAGTGCATCGCGAAGGCGATCGCGAAGAAGATGGCGAAATCCGTGGTGGGGAAGAGCATCAATTGTCCTTTAACGGTCCGTTCGATGTGGGGCCATCGATCAGACCGCCCAAGGGCGGCCATGGGTTTCTCGTTGCGGCTAGGCTAGCCGAACGACATGGCGCGGTCGATCGATCCGCTGGACTTCTTGGACATCGAGCGCCTGCTTTCGGACGAGGAACGCGCGATCCAAGACGCCGTCCGCCAGTTCGTCAGCGAACGGATCGTCCCGGACGTCGGCGAGTGGTTCGAGCGCGGCGAGTTCCCTCGAGACGTCGCGAACGGACTCGCCCAGCTCGGCCTCCTGGGGATGCATCTCGAGGGCTACGGCCTTCCGGGGACGAGCGCGGTCTCGTACGGGCTCGCCTGCATGGAGCTCGAGTACGGCGATTCGGGGTTCCGATCGTTCGTCTCGGTGCAGGGATCGTTGTGCATGTTCCCCATCCGCGCCTTCGCCAGCGAGGAGCAGAAGGAGCGCTGGCTGCCGCCGATGTCTCGAGGTGAAGTCATCGGTTGCTTCGGCCTAACCGAACCGGACTTCGGTTCCGACCCGAGCGGGATGCGCACGAGCGCCAAACGCGACGGCGACGAGTGGGTCCTGAACGGCACGAAGACGTGGATCACGAACGGCGGCATCGCCGACCTCGCGGTCATCTGGGCGAAGACGGACGACGGCATCCGGGGGTTTCTGGTGCCGACGGATACGGCCGGCTTCTCCGCCAAGGACATCCACCGCAAGCTGTCGCTCCGCGCGTCGGTCACGTCAGAGTTGACGCTCGACGACGTCCACGTTCCCCAAGACGCGGTGCTGCCCGGCGTCACCGGCATGAAGGGACCGCTGTCGTGTCTCACCGAAGCGCGGTACGGGATCATCTGGGGCGCGATGGGCGCCGCGCGCGCGTGCTTCCAGAGCGCGCTCGAATACGCCACCACGCGCGTACAGTGGGGAAGTCCCATCGGCGCGTTCCAGTTGACGCAGCGCAAGCTCGCCGACATGGCCGTCGAGCTCAACAAGGGCACGCTCCTTGCGGTTCATCTCGGCCGCATGAAGGACGAGGGTCGACTGCTCCCGCAGCAGGTGAGCATGGGCAAGCTGAACAACGTGCGTGAGGCGCTGGCGATTGCACGCGAAGCGCGCGGGATCCTCGGCGCGAGCGGCATCACGCTCGAGTACCCCGTGATCCGTCACATGAACAACCTCGAATCGGTCCTCACCTACGAGGGCACGAACGAGATCCACACGCTGATCGTCGGCGAGGCGCTCACCGGCCTTCGCGCGTACGAGTAGAGGGCCGTTCGGTAGCCTTTCGCCCGCCGCGCGCCCTTCCGGTCGTTCGCGGCGTCGTCCGACACGGAGTGGGAGGCGTTGCATGGCTCGAGAGTTCGACTGGATCCTGTTCGAGAAGGCGGTAGAGATCACGGCGTCGGCCGTCCGCGGCTCGTTGGGCGGACAGACCAGCCAGCCGGCGTCCTATCCGGGACAGGTGTTCAAGGAGGTCTTCGCCGCACTGAAGGAGGCTGCCGCGGAGCTTCCGGAGCGCGCACGGACCGGCTTCTGAGCCGACGTCGTCGCGGTTACGAGTCCGAGCGCGAGAGATCCCGAAGGGAGACGATCCCTACCACGTCGTCGCCGTCCAGCACCGGGAGATGCCGGAACCCGCGCTCGAGCATCAGGTCGCGGGCCTCGCGGAGACCGGCGTCCGCGACGATGGTCGCGGGATGGGGAGTCATCCACTGCTCGACCGCGTGCCGGGCCGCGTCGAAGTCGCTCGCCAGGGCCCGGAGGATGTCGCGTTCGGTGAAGATGCCGGCCATCCCGCCGTCGCCGAAGACGAGCGCGGAGCCGACGTGATGCGCACCCATGATGGTGGCCGCCTCCGCGACGGTCGTTCCCGGCTCGACCGTCACGAGCTCGCTCGTCATGACGTCCCGGATCGTGGCCATGACCCTCCCGCGAAGCGTAACGGTGCAACGAGCCTCGCGGAACCCCTCATGAAGTGGTTCGAGCCGCGACGCCACGCGTATCCGTGGCGCGGGACGAGCGATCCCTACGCTGTCCTCGTCTCAGAGATCATGCTTCAGCAGACCCAGGCCGCCCGCGTCGTGCCGGCGTTCGAACGGTTCCTCGGCCGGTTCCCAACCGTTGCCGCGCTCGCGGACGCGTCGCGAGCCGACGTGGTGCGCGCTTGGGAGGGGCTCGGGTACAACCGCCGCCCCGTCGCTCTTTCGGGAGCCGCACGTGCGATCGTCCGCGATCACGGTGGACGAGTGCCCGCAGATCCCGACGAGCTGAAGCGGCTTCCCGGGGTCGGTCCGTACACGGCGGCCGCGATTGCGTCGTTTGCCTACGGCGCGACGATCGCGGCGGTCGACACGAACGTGCGACGCGTCGTTGCGCGCGCTCGACTCGGACGGGAGCCGGGAGAAGTGCGGCGGGACACCATCGACGACGAGGCCGTGCGCTGGCTGGACCGCGGTCACCCAGCCGAGTGGAACCAGGCGCTCATGGATCTGGGTCGCGAAGTCTGCCGGCCGGAACCGCGATGCGAGGCGTGTCCGATCGCCGCCGATTGCCGGGCGCGTTCGAGGTCCCGACGCGGGCGGATAGCACAGCGTCGGGCCGCCCCGTTCGAGGGTTCGATGCGACAGGTGCGGGGCGGGATCGTGCGCGTCCTGCGGCGACGAGGAGCAAGCGTCGGCGAGCTCGCGGCACAGTCGGGTTTCCCGATCGAACGGATCGTCGACGCGATCGGTGCTCTCGTTCGCGACGGACTCGTCGTCGCCGACGCTGCGGCGCGAGTCGGACGCCCGACCGGCCGCGTTCGGCTCGCTGACTGATCGTCTCGCCACTCGGCCATCTGAGCGGTCGCTACAACCGTTGACGACCACCACGGGGTAGACGTATGTTCCAACACTGATAGTGGGAATCGTTCTCATTACGCGTGTGACCAAACTCCAGCCATCGAAGTGGCGAAGCGTTCCGGCGCGGTTCATCGCGGTCGGGGTGGCGCTCCTCGTCGCCGTTTCGTTTGCGGCGTGCGGGAGTGGTGCTGCGGAGGACGGGGAAGGAGATGTCGTCGTCGTGGCCAGCTTCTACCCGCTCGCCGAGGCGGCTCGCCGCGTCGGAGGACCCGA
Organism: Actinomycetota bacterium; assembly: GCA_035640355.1. NCBI lineage: Bacteria > Bacillati > Actinomycetota > Actinomycetota bacterium. The sequence goes on along the minus strand of DASQWI010000009.1, from coordinate 78,059 downwards.
CGTGACGATCCACAACCTGACGCCACCCGGTGTCGAGCCTCACGACCTCGAGCTCGCCCCCGACGATCTCGAGCTCATTCTCACCGCCGACGTCGTCCTGTACGTCGGGGCCGGGTTCCAGCCCGCGGTCGAGGACGCGATCGCGGACGTGGAGGGGCGCGCCCTCGACGCCCTCGAGGGGATCCAGACGCTCGAACCGCCACCGGAGGACGAGGTGCACCAGGGCGAAGAAGACCACGGTGAGGCGGAGCTCACCGCGGATCCACACGTGTGGCTCGACCCGATCCTGTACGCGCAGATCGTCGATCATGTGGCCGACGTCTTCGCCGCCGTGTCGCCCGAGCGGGCGGACGTGGTCCGCGAGAACGCCGAGACGTTCGTCGCCGAGCTTCGTTCGCTCGACGAGGACTACCGCGCGGGTCTGGAGAGCTGCGCCGGCCGTCCGCTCGTGGTGAACCACGCGGCGTTCGGATATCTGGCCCAAGCGTACGGGCTCGAGCAGCACCCCATCTCCGGGATCTCGCCCGAGGCGGAGATCGATCCAGCGCACCTCGCGGACCTTCGCGACCTCGTCGAGCGCGAAGGCGTCACGACGATCTTCACCGAGGCGCTCGCGTCGCCGGAGGTCGCCGAGACGCTCGCCGCTGAGGCCGGCGTCCGGACCGCGGTGTTGAATCCGCTCGAAGGTCTCACGGAGGAGCAGGTCGACGCCGGCGAGGATTACCTTTCGGTGATGCGGGAAAACCTCGTTGCTCTCGAGGACGGACTTGGCTGCGCCTGACCGACATGTCGCCGTTCGGACCGACCTAGTCGACGACGTCCTCGTTCAGGCCGAAGGCGTCACGTTCGGGTACGGCAGAACTCCCGTCGTGGAGGGCGTCGACCTCGTCGTGCGGCGCGGGGAGTTCGTCGCGCTCGTCGGGCCGAACGGTTCGGGGAAGTCGACACTGCTCAAGGTGCTCCTCGGTTCGATCGCGCCGTGGGAGGGAAGCGTTCGGTTGTTCGGAAAGCCGCCGGCGCGCGTCGGCGAGCGGGCTCGCATCGGATACGTTCCACAGCGCCCCGTGCTCGATTCGGAGGTTCCCGCAACGGTCGACGAGATCGTCGGCGCGGGACGCCTCGCTCGTCGTGGATGGTGGCGCGCGTTCCGTCGAGAGGACCGCGAGGAGATCGACCACGCGCTCGCGTCGGTCGGGCTGAAGGACCTCGCGCGCCGGCCGCTGAACGAGCTGTCGGGAGGTCAGCAGCAACGAGCGTTCATCGCGCGGGCGTTCGCCAGTGAGCCGGAGCTCCTGCTGCTGGACGAACCGATCGCCGGCGTCGACGCCGAATCGCAGCGCCGGTTCAGGGAGTCGCTGACGCACCTGATCGACGAACACGGCGCCGGCGTGTTGCTCGTCTCTCACGAGCTGTCGGCCGTTGCGCGCGAGCTCGACCGCGTCATCGTCTTGAAGCGGCGCGTGCTGTTCGACGGCAAGCCGTCGGACCTCGCCGCCTCCGGTGTGAGCCTGGGGATCCACCACGAGGACCTGCCCCTCTGGCTCGAGGGCCTCCGCTGATCTCTCCTTTCGCTCGAGCGATCGACGTGCTGCCGTATCCGTTCGAGCTGTCGTTCATGCAGCGCGCGCTCGTCGCTGGCGTCGCGGTCGGCGTGTTCGCGCCGATGATCGGAACCTTCGCTGTTCAGCGCAGGATGTCGCTGATCGGTGACGGGATAGGCCATCTCGCGTTCGCCGGCGTCGGCCTGGGACTCGTCGCGGGCATTTGGCCGGTATGGGGCGCGCTCGCCGTCGCGGTCGTGGGATCGCTCGGGCTCGAGTGGCTGCGCGCCCGCGGCTCGGCGTCCGGGGACGTCGCGCTCGCGCTCTTCTTCTTTTCCGGGATCGCCGCCGGAGTCGTTCTCGTTGGTCTGGGAGGCGGACTCGACGCCAACCTGCTCACCTATCTGTTCGGCCAGCCGCTCACGGTCGACGGTTCCGAGATCGCCGTCATCCTCGGGCTCGGTACGGGGATCGTGCTCATCATGCTGTTCCTCAGGCGCGTGCTGTTCGCTGTGGTCACGGACGAGGAGTGGTCGCGCGTCGCAGGTTTGCCGGTCGGTTTCGTGAACGCGCTTCTGGCGGTCCTGATCGCCGTGTCCGTGGTCGCGGCGATGCGGATCGTTGGGATCCTCCTTGTGGCCGCGATGATGGTGCTCCCCGTCGCGAGCGGTCAGCTGCTCGCTCGCTCGTTCCGCGGAACCCTCTGGTCGAGCGTCGTCATCGGCGTGGCGGCGGTCGTGCTCGGCCTCGCCGCGTCGCGCATCTGGGGGCTCGCGCCGAGCGGGACGATCGTCCTGTTGGCATCGGCGTCGTTCGCCGTAATCGCGCTCGTGAAGAGAGGGAGGGTGCCGCGACTTCGCGCGGAGGGGTCAGGTCCATGAGTCGGATCGACGAGGTGGTCGAGGCGCGGCTCCGCGCCGTAGGTCAACGCTACACGCCGAAGCGCCGCGCGCTCGTCGAGGCGCTACGGCAGGCGGGGAACCCGGTCGCGACACCAGATCTCTCGGGTGGGCCGAGTGGGCTGCCCCAGAGCTCCGTGTATCGGAACCTCGTCGTGCTCGAGCATGCTGGCGTCGTGCACCGCGTCGTCACTGGCGAGGAGTTCACGCGATACGAGCTCGCCGAGGACCTGACGGAGCACCATCACCATCTGGTGTGCCGCAGCTGCGGGACGGTCGAGGACGTGACGGTGCCGCCGAGCTTCGAGCGCTTCATGGCGCAGACGGTGTCCGACGTCGCAGGCAGGAGCGGATTCTCCGCCGCAGGACACCGGCTCGACGTGATCGGCACGTGTCGCCGATGCGCGGGGAACAGAAGCCGCGCAACGGCGTCTCGTCAGGCCGAGAGGTAAGGCCGGTCCGGTCGAGGGACGCCGCCCACCGACGTGGCGTCGACGATCACCTCTCGACCGATCGGGTAGATCGTGCCGGTCACCTCGACCCAATCGTTCTCGTCTAACCGTCCCGGCGTGACGTTGACGACGCGAACCGATGCCACGGTGGCATCTGCCACGCAGCACGACACCACGTACCGGGTGAGCATGAACTCGTCGGCCAGGGTGCTGCCGTACCGAGCGACGAAGCCCACGAAGGTCACCGTCTCGCCGGCTCGGCCGGCCAGCGCTCGTTCAGCCTCGGGCGTCGTCTGCGCGGCGGCCACGTCCACGAGCGAGAGCTCGCCGGTGGCGACGTCGCCGGGCGACGCCGAGAACCGCGAACCAGAAACCGGTGAACGGGTACCGGCCGAGTACGAGCCGAGCGTCGTCGCCGGCAGGGCCGTCAGCACGAGGACCGGAACGATCGTGGCGACGACGACGCCGAGCTCTCGACGGCCGAGCGGTTCGGAGTGGCTCGATCGAGCGGACGCGAGACGGCCGAACGTCGCCGCGGAGAGCAGCCCTGCGGCGACGGGCACGACCCACTCCGTCCGCGTCGACAGGTACAGCGCATCGCGTCCCGTGACGAGCAGGAACCAGAACGCCGCCGCCCACGCGCCGAGAGCGACGGCCCCGGCCACGCGAACCGCGCTCCAGCGCTGTCGCGTCGAGTGCGCCGCCCGGACGCCGATGCCGCCGTGTTCGACGACCTCGCTCATCCAGTTATCACTCCGAGCCACAACGTCGAGACCAGCGTCGTCACGAAGACGACGGCGACAACGGCGCGAACGAACCCCCGGCGAAAGGTGCCTGCGTAGAGGGCCAGCAGCTTCGTGTCGACCATCGGTCCGGAGACGAGGAACGCAAGCTGCGCCGCGGGTCCGAACTGCACGAACGAGGCGGCGACGAACGCGTCGGACTCCGAGCACAGCGACAGGGCCGCGGCGAGAACCATCATTACGACGATCGAAACGATCGGAACGCCGGAAACGCTCGTGAGCGCAGATGCGGGCAGGAACGTCTGGATCGCGGCGGCGATCGTCACGCCGAGGATCAGATAGCGGCCCATGAACAGGAAGTCGTTGCCGAGGTGTGAGAAGAACCGCCGCCAGCGTGCCTCGGGCCGTTCGACCCGCAGATGCCGCTCGTGCACGTCCTCGGGATTCGGTTTGAGGAGCTCATCGACAGACCGGTTGCCGATCACCCAGCCGACGGCGATGGCGACGAGCATGCCGAGCGCGAACCGCCCGCCCACCATCGTCCACGTCGACGGCCGCGCCCGATACGCGACGAACGTCGACGCGATGACGACGGGGTTCACGACCGGCGCCGCGAGCATGAACGTGACAGCCGCGGACGGCATGAGCCCTCGTTGTGCGAGCCGTCGCGCGACCGGGACGGAACCGCATTCGCAAATGGGAAACGCGACTCCCGCGAGCGCGGCGGCCGGAAGCTGCAGGGGACGCGGCAGTCGGGCGAGCCGCTCGAGCGTTCCGATCGGCACGAACACCTCGACGAACGCGGCGGCGAGGGAGCCAAGCGTCACGAACGGCAGCGCCTGAACGAGGAGCGATCCGAAGATCACGATGTAGGAACGGATCCACGCCACGCGCTGGGGGTCGAGCGCGCGGAGCGAGAGGGTCCCGAGGACGAGTGCGGTCGCAACGAGCATCACCGTGCGCGCCGTGACCGGACGGGAATGAGGTGCGGCGAGTGCCATCAGCAGTACCTCGAGAACGAGACGGCGAACCCCTGGAAGGCGTCAACCATCATCGTCTCCCCGTTCGAGCTCGTCACGTCCAACATCGCGTCGGCAGCGGCCCGGCCCGTTACGGCCGTTTCGGTGAGCACGGCTTGATCGAGGTAGACCCCGCCGGCGACCGTCGCCTCGACGGCACGGCGGGTGCCGGGAACAGCGTCCTCGACGGCGTGGACGAGCGTCGTGTCGGGCATCGCGAGTCGATGTCTCTCGCTGGTCCCGGTGCCGGCCACGACGACCAGGACGGAACGATTCGTCGCGCGTTCGGCCGAACGGACGATCTCCCGCGTCAACCGATCGAGGCGGTGGATGCCACCGTGAAGCACGACGCCGATGAGGTCGGAGACGGCGTCCGCCCCGTAGCCGGACGCGAGGTCCACGTCGAACGCCAGGGGGGCCGCAGCGGCGTCGCCGTACACCACGTCGACGGGATCCTGGCCCGGATACCACCCGCCGCCGACCAACCCGCGGTCGCGCTCGTCCGCCGCGATCAGACCGACGAGCGTTCGCGGGTCGGAGTGTTCCTCGAGATCATCGGCGAGCGTGGCGATCACGTGGACCGGGGCACCGTCGGAGAACGCTTCATGCACCTCGCCGGCGTGAGAGCCGGACACGTCGTTCCGGACAAACGAGCCGGTGATGCCGTGCTGGGACGGGAGCCCACCCGTCCCGATCGTCGTGAGCGTCGCAGCGGGATCGAGCGGCAAGGACCCCGTTGTCGCGTCGAGGGTTCCGACGCCGTCGTCCATGAGCGATCGGAGGTACGGCCACGCGTTTGGGTTGTCCTCGAGGTCCGCCGCTCCCGTCGACGCCCACGCGATAAGCAAGACCAGGCGCGGTCGCGATCCCTTTCGCGCCGCCACTCGTTGGATTCTCTCTCCGGAACGAACGTCCGGGAACGGCCGGTGGAACGCGAGGATCTCGCTCACTGTCGGCGCGATCCCGTCGAGCCCGACGTTCCGCGGCATGGCCGCGCCCGACGCGACGCCCGAGCCCCAGAACACCATGGGCACACGGGTGTCGGCGGTGGCGCTCGGCCACGCGATCCTCGTGCCGCCGAGCTCGGTGAAGATCGGTACGTCACCCGCTACGCCGAGAACGTCGGCGGAGCGTCCCTCGCGATACCCGTTCGCGATCAGCTGGCGGAGCTTGGCGTCGAGGGGGCAGAACGGCACGCGCGGCGTCTCGTTCGTTCCCGCATCGCAGGATCGGCCGACACAGAGCGCTTGCAGCGCGGCCGCCGGCAGGCCGATCGCCGCGATGACCGCGAGCAGGACGAGCAACCTGCGCGTGTTCACGTTCGTCCACGGTAAACCGGTGGGTGGGTTGTCGTTCCACGCACGGTGGTGTTTCGTATGCCGTCTGTGGCCGCCTCCCCCTGTCTCGCGCTGGCCGCGGCCGCATCGCTCCTCGTCTCGGCGTGCGCGGCACAACCGTTCGACGAGCCAGGAGCCGCTCGCGCTGGAGTGGCTCAAACGGCGACGGGTGAGCTGGCCGAGCTCGCGTGCTCGATCCCGCACGAGTGGTTGCTCGCGACGTGGCGCGGCAACCGGAACGATAGGAGCGCCGAGCTGCAGATCCTCCCGATCGAGCCGAACTTCGTTGGTTCAGGGCTTCCACACGTCGGTCCGTGGCCCTACGCGCAGGATATTCCGATGTTCTGGTACGGCGAAGGGCACATCGCTCCGGCCGGCGTGGTCGAGCGTCCGGTGACGCTCGCCGGAGTTGCGCCGACGCAGGCGGCGCTGCTCGACTTTCCGTTCAGGACTCCGGACGGCTCGCCGATGCACGAGGCGCTCATCAGCTCCGCCGACCCGCCGAGGCTGATCCTCACCATCGTCTGGGACGCGGGCGGACGAAACGTCCTGAAGCGATGGCCGAACGCGTGGCCGTTCCTCGACTCGCTCATCCCGAACGGCACGTGGTACGACAACGCCACGGTTGGATCGTCACCGACGTCCACCGCGCAGACGCACGCCACGATCGGGACCGGCACGTTCCCTGACAACCACGGCATCGTGGCGCACCGGCTGCGCATCGGCGAAGACCTGACCACGCCGTGGGCGCGCGGACCCACCTACCTGATCGACCCGACGCTCGCGGACGTATACGACCTGGCCATGGCCAACGACCCCGTCGTCGGCGAGCTCGGCACGGTGTCGATCCATCTCGGCATGCTCGGTCACGGATCGATGTGGGGCGGAGGCGACCAGGATATCGCCGTGGTCCGGGAGAAGGTCGGCGCCGAAACGCTCGGCGCCGAGGGTTTCGAATGGAACCTCACGCCTGCTCTCCGTTCGTACTACCGGTTCCCCGAGTACCTGAACGAGGTCGGCGGGTTCGAGGCCGACGTGCGGGCCGTCGACGCGGCCGACGGGCGCATCGACGGCCGGTGGCGCAACAACGACATCGAGCCGCTCCTTCGTGGGTTCGACACTCCCGCGCGAATCCCCTACCAGACGCGCGTGTTGATGGAGCTGATCGAACGCGAGGGGTTCGGCGACGACGTCATCCCCGACCTGCTCTACGTGAACTTCAAGATGATCGACTACATCAGCCACGTCTGGACGGTGAACAGTCCGGAGATGCGCGACGCGGTCGAGGCGCAGGACGAACAGCTCCAGGTCCTCGTGGAGTTCCTCGACGAAACCGTGGGCGAGGGTCAATGGGCGTTCGTCCTCACCGCCGATCACGGGTCGCTCCCGGACCCCGACGTCACCGGCGCGTTCCAGATCTCTACGACCTCGATCGTCAACGGGCTCGCGCGTCGCTTCGACGATCAGGACGATGTGCGGCTCATCGAGCTCGTCCAGCCGACACAGATCTTCGTGAACGAGACCGAGCTTCGCCAGAACGGTCACACGCTCGAGGAGATGAGCGAGTGGATCATGGGGCTGACCAAGGCCGACACGAAGCTGCCAGGCGTGGTCGTACCGGCCTCGGAAGCGGATGACCCTGTGTTCCAGGCGGCGTTCCCGTCCGCGATCATGTCGCAGCTCGAGTGTCTTCCCGAAGCGAGAACGTGAGACCGCTCGCGCTCACGGCCTTGGCAGCTGCGGCCTTCGTCACCGCCGCGGCAAGTGTGTTCGTCCCCGCGGCGCCGGTGCGAGCCGTTTCGGACGATATCGAAGGTGCGGCATGCGCGATGCCCCACGAGTACCTAGTCAGAGTTTGGCGCGGCACCGATCCCAGTCGTTCCGGGCAGATCGCGTTCGTGCCGCAGGAGCCGAACTTCGTCGGCTCGAACTTTCCGCATTCCGGTCCGTGGGACTACCTGCAGGACGTTCCGCTGCTCTGGTACGGCCCGGGGATCATCCCCGCGGTTGGCCGCGTCGAGCGCCCGGTGACGATCGCCGACATCGCGCCGACCCAGGCGGGGCTCCTCGACTTCGAGTTCCGCGCCCCGGACGGCGTCGCGCTCGAGGAGATCCCCGCGCCGCGAACGCCTCCGGCGCTCATCGTGACGCTCGTATGGGACGCGGGCGGCATCGGCGTCCTCGACACCTTTCCCAACGACTGGCCCGTTCTTCGGTCTCTCGTCGACGGCGGCGTCTGGTATGAGAACGCGACCGTCGGTTCGAGCCCGTCGATCACGCCGGCCACGCACGCGACGATCGGCACCGGCGCCTTCCCCATGCGAACGGGACAGACGGACGCCGAGTTCCGCATCGGTCCCGACCTCGTCCGGGCCGGAGCGCTCGGCCCGCTGCTGTTGATGCGGCCGACGCTTGCCGACCTCTACGACCGCTCGATGGGCAACGAGCCGCTCGTGGGAGCGCTGGCGTCGGTCACGTGGCACCTCAACATGGCGAGCCACGGCGCCCTGTGGGGTGGCGGCGATCGCGACATCGCCGTGCTCCGGGTCCCCGGACGCTCGATCAACGAGGGCGCCGAGGGGACGGAGTGGAACCTCCAGGGCAAGAACGTCCCGTTCTTCACGTTCCCCGAGTACGTGAACGACCTGCCGCCCTTGTCTTCCTACGTGGACGCGGTGGATCGCGCGGACGGTGCGCTCGACGGCAAGTGGCGCACGAACTCCATCGAGCAATACGAGGAGGGATGGGCGACGCCGGCACGGATCCCCTACCAGGGCGACATGGTGGCCGAGGTGATCGACCGAGAGGGATTCGGCGCGGACGACGTCCCGGACCTGCTGTTCGTGAACTTTAAGGCCATCGATCACGTGAGCCACATCTGGAGCGTGAACAGCCCGGAGATGCGGGACACGCTTCGAGCGCAGGACGAGGACCTCGGACGGTTCATCCGGTTCCTGAACGAGACCGTCGGCCGCGGCCGGTGGGCGCTCGTGCTCACGGCGGATCACGGCGCGCAGTACGACCCGCGCGTCTCCGGCGCATTCCAGGTCACTCCCGGACAGCTCGAGCAAGACCTGGAGGGGGCGTTCCCCTCGTCCACCGAGGGGTCGGTGTTCCAGGCGGTCCGAACCAGCCAGATCTACGTGAACGAACCGGCGATGCGCGCGAGCGGCTACACGTTCGAGGATATCGCCCGGTTCCTCCTGGAGTACACGAAGGCGCAGGGCGCTTCCGATCCGAGCGTCGTTCCCGAATCCGAACGCGACGACCGGGTGTTCGCCGCGGCGTTCCCGATCCAGGACTTGCCGACCCTGGAGTGCCTGCCCGAGGCGCGAGCGTGACGCCGCGCGTTCCTACCGGCGCCGCTCTGGCGCTGGTTCTCGTCCTCGTCGCGTGCACCGGAAACGGTGGATCGCCGTCCCCCTCGCCGCAGCGCCGCGCCACCACGCCACCGACTACGGCTACGTCGCCGGTCGCCCGCGAGAGCTCGTTGGCCGGGGACGCGTGTCGCACGATCGATCGCGACGTGCTGCTTCGGACGTGGCGCGGGGTTCGGCTCGATCGAAGCGGGGACGTTCAGATCATCCCCATCGAGCCGAACTTCGTCTCGGGCGGTCTCACCCACGCCACGCCGTTCGATTACACGCAGGAAGTCCCCGTCTTCCTGTATGGGCCGGGGTTCGTTCGTCCCGGGACCTACGACGCGCCGATCACGCTCGCGGACGTTGCGCCGACCACGGCGGCGCTGCTGAAGTTCCCCTTCGTCGCACCGGACGGGGCCGCACAGACGCAGGCCCTGCTTCCCGACGACGAGCGTGACCTCCCGCGCCTGGTGGTCACGTTGATCTGGGACTCGGGCGGGACGAACGTGCTCGAGCGGTGGCCGGACAGCTGGCCGTACCTCGCGTCGCTCGTGCCCCACGGTGCGTGGTTCACGAACGCGACCGTCGGCGCGTCGCCGTCGAACACGCCGATCGGCCACGCGACGATCGGTACGGGCGCCTTTCCCGTTCACAACGGTTTCGTCGACGAATACATGCGCGTGAATGGGTTCCTCCAGAAGCCGAACGCGAACGGGCCGGCCTTTCTGCTGGAGCCGACGTTGGCCGATCTCTACGACCGGGCGATGGGCAACCGCCCGAAAGTCGGAGCGATCGCGACGCTCGCGGCGCACGTGATGATGATGAGCCACGGCTCACAGTGGGGCGGGGCCGACCGCGATCTCGCGGTGACCCGCGAGAAGGAGTTCGGCGAGACCGCGGGAGCCGAGAGCGTCCAGTGGAACCTCACCAGCGGGATGGCGCCGTTCTACGAGCTGCCGTCGTACGTGAACGACCTTCCCCCGTTGTCGCGCTACGTCGAAGAGGTCGATCGGGCCGATGGCGCCCGCGACGGCATGTGGCGGGGGAACTCCATCGAGCAGCTCTCCAACGGCTTCGACACGCCGGCGCGAACGCCGTTCCAGCAAGCTCTGGTCGAGCGGCTGGTCGAGCGCGAGCGCTTCGGCGTGGACGACGTCCCCGACCTCCTGTACGTGAACTACAAGGCGATCGACACGATCGGGCACTTGTTCAGCGCTGACGGAATCGAGATGTCCGATGCCGTCGCCACGCAGGACGCTGCGCTCGAACGATTCGTCGAGTTCCTCGATCGAACCGTGGGTCGTGGCGAGTGGGTCATGGTGCTTGCCGCGGACCACGGCACGCAGCCGGACCCAGAGGTGTCCGGCGCGTTCCAGATCGACGTGGCCAAGCTGGAGACCGGCCTCAGCGACGCGTTCGACGACGGCGACGACGTCGCCGTCGTCGAACGCGTCCGCCCGTCGGAGATCTGGCTCGACCGAGACGAGCTGCGCGACAACGGGCACACACTCGCCGACGTGTCGCAGTGGCTGCTCGAGCTGACGCAGGCGGACACGTTCAAGAACCAGAACGTCCCGGACCCGGGGCACGAGAACGAGCGCGTGTTCGCCGCGGCCCTTCCGTCGTCTATCCTTGCGGCGCTCCCGTGTGTCAGCGGGAGTTCTTCGTAGGGGCGAGGGAGACCGCACGCGTTGGCGCTGACGAAGGACCGTCCGGGGCAGGTCGTTCGGACGACCGAGACCGATCGCACGAGCGTCTTCGCCTCACCGGCGGTTCCGCTTCTGGCGACGCTGATCGTCCTGGTGGCGTTTGGCTGGACGTTCCTCCAGGACCCTTCGATCAGCGCTCCGACGCGCGACCCCGCCTGGTACACGTGGCGTTCGAACCTGATCATGAACGACGATCCCGGTCTCGTCGCCGGCGACTGGGGTCCGCTTCACATGTTCGGCGGCGGGTACCGCGTCTCGGTCCCGCTGTACGGCTCGATCCTCCAACGCGTGGCCGGGATCGACCTGTACACGTTCAGCACGTTCATGATGGTCGGCGTCCCCGCGCTCACGGGGCTCGCGCTCGGCGCGTTCAGCTGGCGGCGACATCGCGACCCGCTGTTGTTCCTTCTGGTGATGCTGGCCACGGCGGCGTTGTTCATGACGACGCCGTACGTCGGCTACCTGGACAACCTCGTCGTCCTGTACTTCCTCTCGTTGATACTCGCCTTCTTTGAACCGGCTCGAACCTCGTGGGGCGCACGGGTCGCGCTGTTCGTGCTGGGGATCGCCGCCGCGTACACGCACCCGACGACGTGCGTCGTGTTCGGGGCATCGTTGACTGCGCTGTTCGGCCTGCGCGTCTTGACGAGCCGATTCCACCTGGGACCCGCCTTGAAAGAGCTCGGGCCCTCGCTCATGGCGACCGGCTTCGGGATGATCTTCGGCCTCGCGACGTGGCTGACGGCGCCGTGGGGCGTGGCCGGCTCCCTCGCCGACGCTGCGCTTCCGCCGCCGTACACGCGCGAGGTCTTCATGAAGCGGCTGGACAGCTGGATCGACTCGCTCCAGCCGGCGATCGTCGTTCCGCTCATCCTGCTCGCGATCGGCTGGACGATCTGGCGCGCGAGGAGGGACCGGCAGCCGTCGGATGGCTTCGGCACGATCTCGACCGTCCTTCTTCTGCCGTTGATCGGGTGCCTCGGTTGGGTCACGGGCGCCGCGTATCCGTACTACCGGTTCATGAACGCGACGGTCGCGCTGTTCGCACTGACCGGCCTCGGCGCGTACGTCGCGATCAGGTGGCTGCTCGGGCGCGTGGGCGCCGCCCGGATCGCTGGCGTCGTCGCATCGGTGCTGATCGTCGCTTCGATCGGCTACATCTGGGTGAACGGGCGCCAGGCGTCGAACTGGGCGGACCCCAACAGCCAGTGGATCGACCAGCCCACGCGAACGGCGCTCGCGGCGACCACGGCGATCGCCGAATCACGCCCGGACGATTCGCCGCTCGTGTTCATCGTCGACTTCGGCGACACGTATCAGGCGTACGGATGGTCGAAGACGTTCACGAACGTCTCGAAGACCGGAGTGCCCGGCGATGCCGTCAAGCGGTCCATGACGTACTTCGGCGCGCTGAACTCGTTCCTTGCCGACGAGCCGACGGTCCTCACCGACCCGACCTACAACCGGATGTCCCGCGCGTTCCACGACGAGCTCACGCGTGTGCGCGAGGAGTATCCCGGCGAGCCCGTCGTGTTCCTCGTCCGGCAGTTCAACGAGGGTACGGCCAACGAGGAGCTGCTCGACTCGGGCGACGAGTCGCTTCTGCCGCTGGGCGCCGACGTCGCGGTCGTGACGGGTGAGGGCCTAGCGACCCCATCCGCAGACTCGGTGGACGCGGCGCGCGCGGCCGAGGCGGAGGTCGCCGAGTTCTACGCTGAGCACCCGAACGCGTTCGGGAACGTCGGCCACAACCTGTGGGTGATCGTCGCGCTTGGGCTGTTGCTCGTCGTCCCCGGTGCGCTCGCCGCGCGGTTCGTCGGACTGGACGACTGGTGGCTGAGGGTCGCGCTGATCCCGGGCATCTCGATCGCGCTCACGGTTATCGCCGGCGTGATCGTCGTGGCGGTGCACCGCGTGCCGTTCGGAACGGCCGACGGGTGGGTGTCGCTTGCGCTCGCGACGGCGTTCGGCGGCGCCCTTCGCGTCGGCGAGCGCCCGATCCTCCGAGTGCTGAACGCATTCGGTGAGTTCTTCAACCGGATGTTCTCGACGTTCTCGAACGCGGACTTCGCCGCGCTGATGGGCGTGCAGTTCCTCGTCCTCGCCGCCGACGGTCTGGTCCGGGGGGCGATCGCCAAGTCCATCGCGTTCGGCGGTCAGGAGGGGTTCGACATCACGACGGTCCCGTCGGCCGACTACCTGTTGAAGGTCGTGCTGGCGCTCTACGTGCCGTACACATTCCTGTCCCCGTTCATCGGCGTGCTCATCGACCGGTTCGAGCGTCGGCGAGTGCTGGCCGTGTCGAGCGTCGCGACCGCCGTCGTGACGACGCTGCTCGCGATCGCCATCCTCGTCCCGCTCGGCGACGACACCTCCGAGGGCAACGTCGCCGCGACCGCCGGCCTCGTCGTCGCGATGCTCGTGATGCAGGCCTGCGTGAGGGTCATGCTCGCCGCGAAGTCCGCCGCGCTCCCCGGTGTCCTGCGCGGGCGCGACCTGCTGAACGGCAACGGCCTGTCGCAGGCGGGCGGCGCCCTGTTCCAGGTGCTCGGCGCGGGCGTCGCATTCGGCGCCGGCGGCGCTGTGCCGGCGTGGATCGTCGTGGTCCTCGGCGGGGCGGCGCTCGTCGTCGCGGCCGTCGTTGCAGGACGGATCCGGCGGATGGAGGCGTCGCCCCACGAGACGTCGTTCGCCCAAGAGGCCAAGCGAGTGATCGGCGACATCGTGAACGGCATCCGCGAGGTCGCGCGCCGTCCGGCCGCGGCGCTCGGTCTGTCGTCCTTCCAGATGCTGCGCTACCAGTTCTGGGGATTCACCCTCGGTGTGTTCGCGTTGTACGCGCGCTCGTTGATCGCCGGCGGCGACGTCGACACGGTGGCGCTGGGGCTCGTCGGCGGGGGCGGTCTCGTCGGCGGAGGTCTCGGCCTGGTCCTCGCGCAGCGGTGGAAGGACCGCATTCCGCCGATACGGCTCCTCCTCGGCTCGATGCTCCTACTCGGCGCGAGCTCGTTCGTGTTCGGGTTCTGGGTGAGCGTCGCGGGGTTCGCGGCCCTCCTGTTCTGTGGGTTCTTCGCATTCTTCCTGGGGAAGATCTCGGCGGACACGATCGTTCAGCAGGCCATGCCGGACGACTTCCGCGGACGTGCGTTCGCGCTGTTCGACATCGCGTACAACCTCGGCTTCATCGTCCCTGCCTTCATCTTGGTTCTCGTGTGGGACGAAGGACGGGCCGGCGCCCTGCTCGTTGCATCGGGCGCGGTCTTCCTCCTGCTCACGGCATTGATCGCTCGGTGGGCACGCGCGATCCGAGACGAGCTTGCGCCACAGGACGATCTGGTGGAGGCGCGCTGATGCCGGGTCCTCCGTCACCGGATCCCGTCAGCCAGGCCGCGGAGTACGTTCAACACCTGCTCGGGCTCCTCTGTGACGACGACCCGGCGGATGCCCAGGCGACCGCGCCGGCGGCATGGCGCTCGCTTGTCGATGAGGCCGGAGACCGACTTCGTGAGAGGCCCGAGCCGAAGGAATGGTCCGTGCTCGAATGTGTCGGTCACGCCGTGGACGCCGAGATCGTGACGTCCGCGAGGTACCGATGGATCGTGGCGCACGACCGGCCGGCGCTCATCGGTTACGACCAAGATCTCTGGGTCGATCGTCTCCGGCACCGCGACGACGACCCTCAAAGGCTGCTCGAGGTTCTGGTCGCGCTTCGCGCCTCGAACATCGAGCTGTGGCGACGATCGTCCCAGGCCGAGCGCCAACGGTTCGGGGTCCATGCCGAACGCGGGAACGAGAGCTTCGACCTCCTGTTCCGCATGATCGCGGGGCACGACCGGTTCCATCTGGCGCAGGGCCGCCGCGCCCTGGAAGCCGCTCGCGTCTAGGCAACCGCCCGCGAGGCGGCTACGACGTCGGATCGAACCCCTGGATCGTCGACTCGAACTCCGGGAAGTACCTCGAGATCATCGAGACGTCGAAGCCGGGAAGGATCGACTCTTTCGGTTCCCGGTCCAGCAGGAACTCGAAGCACGCGCGGACGAATTCCTCGGGCGTTCCGTACTCCGTGCCGAGCCTGTCGTAGTCGCGCGCGGAGAGCGTGACCTCGTGTTCCGTGCTCGACTCCTCGTCGCGGATGTCGACGTGAAACGTGGACATGTCTGACTGGCGGTCGATTGGTCGGACGGTGATCTCGGGCACGGACCGAGGATCCTACGAGCCCGCCCGTACCCTTATGCCGTGCCGGAGATCCGGACCGACGACGCCACCCTGTTCTGCGAGGTCGAGGGCGAGGGGGAGCCCGTCACCGTGCTAGCGCACGGACTGACGAACAACCGCAACGAGCTCGCGGCGTTCACACCGCTCGTGCCTGGGACGAAGGTTCGCTTCGACTTCCGGGGACACGGTCGCTCGAGCAGCCCCCCCGACGGGTACCGGTTCGCCGACCTCGCTCGCGACGTGGACGCCGTGGCGAATGTGTTCGGCGCGACCGTCGCCGTCGGAACGTCGCTCGGTGCGGGTGCGCTGGGGAACCTGGTCTGTCGCGTTCCGGACCGGTTCGAGCGGATGGTGTGGCTGCTACCCGCGGGGCTCGACCGCCCGTTCACGCTCGCCGATCGGTACCAGCGGTTGGCCGGCGATCTCGAGGGCAAGACCCCGCAGGAAACGCTCGACGCGGTGCTGAACGACCCGCAGCGAGTCGCTCGGTATCTGGAGACGCCGTGGCGCCTGGAGTTCGACCGCGTCCTGTGGGAGCACGGCGACCCGGACGGACTCGCTCGCGCGATCCGTGGAGCCGTCACCGATTTCCCGATCCCGGATCGAGAGCTCCTCCGAGAGGTTCGTATCCCCACGTTGATCGTGTCGATCGAGGGCGACGAGGTTCACCTGGCCGAGGTGGCGCGCATCCTGTCCGACCTCATGCCAAACGCGGAGTTGATCGCGTTCGACGACCAAGAGGACCTGTTTCGGCAGATCCCCGCGCTCGTGCAGCGCGTCTCCGCGTTCATCGGCGAAGCCGCGTAGTGTGGAATGGGCGCGCGCGCCGACGCGTTGAGGATGGAGCGATGAGCGAGCTCGATGAGTTCCGCGCAGAGAAGGACGAGTTCTTCCGTGAGCATCCGCAGTCGCCGCTCACGCCCGAACAGCGCTCGTCCTTCGGAGGGCTGAATTACTTCCCCGAGAACCCGGATCTCGCCGTGCGGGCCGAGCTCATCACCGAGGGCGTCGATCGCCAGGAGCGCATCGTCATGCAGACGACGACTGGCGACCAGCAGGACTACCACCGTGCGGGCGCGATCGAGTTCGATATCGAAGGCGAGCGCGCCCGCTTGACGCTGTATGCGTCCCCAGACATGCACGATCTGTTTCTGCCGTTCCGCGACACGACGAGCGGCAAGGAGACCTACGGCGCCGGCCGGTACCTCGAAGTGGATCCGCCCGACGCGGACGGACGCGTCGTCGTGGATTTCAACTACGCCTACAGCCCATCCTGCGCGTACAACCCGAATTGGTCCTGTCCGATCCCCCCGGGCGAGAACTGGATGACGGTTCCGATTCGCGCGGGCGAGAAGACCTTCCCCGGCGCGCACGAGGTTCCGGTCCACTCGTAGCCAGTGTCGTTCGAGTCGTTCGATACTCTCTTGAGCGTGACCGAGGAGCTGTTCTCCGTCGAGGCGTACGCGCGAACGTGCGAGGCGACGGTCACCAACGTCACCGACGACGGCGTCGTTCTGGACCGGACGGTGTTCTACGCCCGGAGCGGTGGGCAGCCCGGCGACACCGGGACGTTGCGGTGGGAGGGCGGCGAGGCTCGAGTCACCGACACCTTGAAGAACGGCGGCATGCTCCTGCACGTGGTGGACGACAAGGCCCCAGCAGCCGGAACGCCGGTCGTTGCCGATATCGACTGGGATCGTCGGCACACGCTCATGCGAACGCATACGGCTCTCCATGCGCTCTCGGCGATCGTGTTTCGCGACTACGGTGCGAAGGTCACCGGCGGAAACATGGAGCCGGGAGCAGCGCGGATGGACTTCGAGCTCGAATCGATCACGTCGGAGTTCGGACGTGAGGTCGAAGAGAAGCTGAACGCTGAACTCTCCGCGGACCGGCCCGTAAAGGTGACCTTCCTCGCTCGCGAGGTCGCGCTCGCCGATCCCGATCTGATCAGGACGAAGGTGAATCTGATCCCCGAGGCGGTCGACCCGATCCGCGTGATCGAGATCGAAGGGCTCGACAAGCAGGCCGACGGCGGAACGCACGTGCGCTCGACCGGCGAGGTCGGTGCGGTCCGAGTCGCGAAGACGGAGAACAAGGGCAAGGCCTTCAAGCGGATGCGCATCGAGCTCGTCGACGCCTGAGGCGTGACGACCTCAACCGACGCCGCGACGCGGCGCGATCTCTTCGGCGGAGTGCTCGCCGCGGCGGCATCGCTCCAGTTCGGCGTCATCGTCGTGGTCGGGAAGCGCGTGTTGGAGCGCGGCATGGCTGTGGAGTCGATGCTCGCGTTCCGGTTCGCGATCGCCGCATCGCTGTTGGTGCTCGTGCTGGTCGCGCTGCGCAAACCGGTCCTGGCGGCGCCCGGCGAGCGCGTCGGAACCGCCGCGCTCGCCGTCTTGGGCTACGGCGTCGAGGCGACCTTCTTTTTCACCGCCGCGCGTCACGGGACCGCGGCCGCCGTCACGCTCCTGTTCTTCACGTATCCGGTCTTCGTGACGATCGGCGCATGGTTCGTCGGACGCGGAGCGCCGGCTCGTCTCACCGTCGCCGCGTTGGTGCTTGCCGTGGTCGGAGCGGGGATCGTCGCGGGGACCGGCGCGGGCTTGTCGGTCGAGACGACCGGCGTCATGTTCGCCCTCGCCGCGGCACTGACGTACAGCGCCTACCTCCTCGGCGCCGACGCTGTGCTTCGCCGAACGCATCCGCTCACGAGCGCGATGTGGATCAGCGCCGGCGCCTCGATCGGATTGTTCGTGTTCTCGACGGTGTCCGGCCGGTACACCTCGCCGACGTCGGCCGCCGACTGGTGGTCACTGCTGGCCATGGGCGCCGCGTCGGCAGGTGCGTTCGTGTGCCTCATGGGCGCCCTGCAACGGATCGGCGCGGTTCGAACGGCGATCGTCTCGGCCACCGAGCCGCTGTCGGCCGCGCTCCTCGGGTACCTGTTCCTGGACGAGGCAGTCGACGCCGGCACGGCGATCGGAGGAGGGCTCATCCTCGTGGCGGCCGTGATGGCCAGTCTGGCGCGTGCCGCGATGCCGCGCGAGCAACAGATCCCTTGACCAAAGGAACGCCGATCGACGACGTCAGGCGGACGCTGCGACCGGGAGGCGGGCGAGCCACGACTCGACCGTGCCGAGCCAACGATCGCCCGCCTCCATCTGCGGGATGTGCCCCACCTTGGGGAGAACCCGCATCTCCCACGTGGGATGTCCTTCGATCGCGCGCTCGGCGTAGTGGAGCGGAACGAGTCGATCGCGCCGTCCGTGGATGACGAGCACGGGACAGCGGACCGCGTCGACGATCCACCGCGCAGTCTCCGCACGCCGTCCGAGCGCCATCAACGAGCGCGCCGCCTCGAGGAACGCGGGCGCGGCATCCGGATCCTCGCGGTGCCGCTGGAACGTCTCGACGTGGAGCCGGACGAGCTCGGGATCGATCGTGGACGGGTCCGCGGCGATCACCCGCAGCCCCAATCGAACCGCGCGTTCGGCCTCGAGGCGCGTCATTCGTTGACGAGACGCCCACTCGCCGACGCGCGGCAGCTGGTACATGCCGAAGCCGAACATCACGATCGGCGCCGGGTAGGCGCCGCGCACCCACGGGAAGACGGAGTTCGAGAGCACAAGCCCCTCGACGGAGGATGGCTCGAGTGCGGCTTGGAGCATCGCGATCGCGCCGCCCATGGAGTTCCCGCACAGGACGACCGGCGAACCGTCGGAGATCCTGGAGATGAATCGCGACAGCAGCGCGCGGTTATCCGTTACTCGGCTGCGGCGCCCCGCGCGGGGCGTGTCGCCGAAGCCGGCGAGATCGAGCGCGAACACCCGACCGTTTCGTGCGAGTCCCTCTGCGACAGGAAGCCACGACAGGAGCGAACCGCCCAGACCGTGAACGAGGACGAACGTTCGCTCGTCCGGTCCATCCCAACGGGCGTAGTGGACCGAACCGTCGATATCCGTCCAGCGGCTCTGCGGAACCTCGATCGTCACGCCTCAACTGTATTCGCGGCCGAGCGACGGGTCGGCCGTCGTCGCTACACTCCCGACCAGTGGCAGTCGTCAGGCTTCGCCCGCCGCTTCGAGAGCGCGCCGATGGACGGCGTGAGATCTCCGTCGAGGGCGCGACCGTCGAGGAGGCGCTCCGTGGTCTCGAGCGCGCTCACCCAAAGCTCGCCGGCTGGGTGCTCGACGATCAGGGGCGGGTTCGCGAGCACGTCGCCGTGTTCGTCGGCGGCGAACGCGTCGACGGTGAAGCCAAGATCACCGATGCGGACCGCCTGGAGATCATCGGCGCGGTCTCCGGTGGCGCGGGGGGTACGGGGGTCCCAAGAAGCGAGCGCGAAGGCGTGAGCGTTGGCCCCCCGAGGGACGAGAACTCGGAGCTGCTCGTGGGGACGAGAAAGGGCCTGTTCGTTCTGCGCGGTTCCCGCGGCGGACCCATGGAAGTGGCCGCACGCGCGTTTCCCGGCGAGGCGGTCGAGTACGCAATGCGCGATCCCCGGACCCGCCGTTACTACGCGAGCGTTACCCACGGTCAGTTCGGCCCGCGCGTGTTCGTGTCCGACGATCCGACGGGCGACTGGGAGCAAACCGACGGCCCTCGATTTCCCGAGGGTGATGACGCGAGCGTCGTTCGGATCTGGATCGTCACGCCGGGCGAGGAGGATGGTCTGCTCTACGCCGGCGTCGATCCGGCGGCGCTGTTCGAGAGCCGCGACGGCGGCATGACGTGGGAGCTGAACCGAGGGTTGTGGGAGCAGCCCAGTCGCTCCGAATGGGGACCGGGTGCCGGCGGTCTCATGGTCCACTCGATATGCCCGTGGCCCGGCGACGCCAACCGCCTTGCGGTCGGCATCTCGGCCGTCGGCGTGTGGGTCACCGAGGATGCCGGCAAGACGTGGGAGGTCGGGAACTCCGGAATCGTGCCCCGGTACCTACCCGAGGAGGCGAGAGCGAAGCCGCTCGGCAGGTGTGTGCACAACATGCATCGCGCTTCCGGCCGTCCGGAACGCCTGATGATGCAGTTCCATGGGGGGGTCTACCGGTCCGATGACGCAGGGATGTCGTGGACCAGCATCGCGGAGGGGCTCCCGTCCGATTTCGGCTTTCCCATAGTGATCGACCCGGACGATCCCGACTCGGCCTACGTCATCCCGCTCAATTCCGACGGGGATCGCGTGACGGCCGAGGGTCGGGTCCGTGTCTTCGAGACACGCGACGCGGGCGGTTCATGGACAGCTCACGCTGAGGGTTTGCCTCAGAGCGGATACCTCACGGTGCTCCGGCAGGCGTTCGCGCAGGACGGTGGGACTCCCCTGGGCCTGTATTTCGGGGCCACGTCCGGCGAGGTGTTCGGTTCCGCGGACGGCGGCGCGACGTGGTCGCTCACGGCCGGGGACATCGCGCCGGTCCTGTCCGTTCGGGTCGCGTGACGTCTGACGTAGGCCCAATAGGGGGCCCCCCGGGTGTGTTCAACCTGCGTCGAGTGGCCCGAAGACGGGAATAGATCGCATCGCAACGATGTCTCCATAGGCAGGGCCTTTACAGGAACATCGCCCCATCGATAGCATGCGGTCGATGGCCCGGGGAGGCCGATTTTTTCGCGTCCCCGACACGAACGCGCGAGAGAAGGTCCCGGTCCCCTTTCCGAGGGCGAAGCGCGCCCCCGATGGGAGCCGGGAGGGAGCGAGAGGAACAGATGCCGGAGCCCGCACGACCGCTCGGAACGGATGACGCCGACGACCTGAGGCTGTACCTCGAGGCCGCGGCGCGCGAGCCACTCCTCACCAAGGAGGAGGAGGTCGAGCTCGCCATCCTCATCGAGCACGGTAAGGAGGCCGAGGAGCGCCTGCGCGCCGGGCGTCTTCGCTCGGAGAAGTCGATCATGAAGGCGCGCCAGGAAGTCCGGAAGGCCGAGGCCGCGCGTCAGCGGTTCATCATGGCCAACCTCCGGCTGGTCGTTTCGGTGGCGCGCAAGTACCAGGGCCAGGGGCTGCCGCTGCTCGACCTGATCCAGGAGGGCAACATCGGTCTGATGCGCGCGGTCGAGCTGTTCGACTGGCGCCGGGGATTCAAGTTCTCCACGTACGCCACGTGGTGGATCCGCCAGGGCATCACGCGCGCCATCGCCGACCGGTCGCGTTCGATCCGGCTGCCCGTGCACATCCACGACCGGCTGCGCAAGCTGAACCGCACGCGGTTCCAGTTCGCGCAGTCGATGGGGCGCGAGCCATCGCGAGACGAGCTCGCCAAGGCGCTCGACACGACGGTCGACGAGATCGACGACCTGACGGAGATGGGCCGCCGCGAGCCGCTGTCGCTGCAGTCGCCCGTGGGTGAGGACACCGAGCTCGGTGACCTCATCGAGGAGGTCGACTCGGACGCGCCGTTCAACGAGGTCGAGGACGCGCTGCTCCGCGACGAGATCGGTACCGCCGTCGAGCACGTCCTCGACGAGCGGGAGCGCCACGTCGTCGCGCTGCGGTACGGGCTCGAGAACGGTCAGCCGCTATCGCTCCGAGAGACCGGCAAGGTGCTCGGCCTCTCCGGCGAGAGGGTGCGGCTCATCGAGCGAGAGGCGCTTCGCAAGCTGCGCGACTCGAACCTGATCTCCGCCGTCGCGGCGATGTGACGGTTCGTCGTTCGATCCAGATCCACACCGACGTCGCTCAGCTCCCCGGTGATCTCATCGTCCCCGGGGACGCGGGCGGCGTCGTCGTGTTCGCCCACGGGAGCGGCTCGAGCCGCCGCTCGCCCCGCAACGTCGCGGTCGCCGAGCGCCTGAACGTCGCCGGGCTCGCGACGCTGCTGTTCGATCTGCTCACGCGGGCCGAGGCGGCCGATCGCGCGCTGGTGTTCGACATCGAGCTTCTGGCGTCACGGCTCGGAGCAGCGATCGTCGCGGTGCGTGCTGCTGACGAAGTCCGGGCGCTGCCGTTAGGACTGTTCGGCGCGAGCACCGGTGCGGCCGCCGCGCTCGTGGCATCGACGTTCGACGAGGCGAACGTGGGAGCGATCGTTTCACGGGGCGGGCGTCCCGATCTGGCCGGCGACGTGTTGCAACGCGTGACGGCGCCGGTGCTCCTGATCGTCGGATCCAACGACCCCGACGTTCTCGATCTGAACCGCGTTGCAGCTGAGCGGATCCGCGCCGAGACTCGCGTCAAGGTCGTGCCCGGCGCCACACACCTGTTCGAGGAGCCCGGCGCGCTGGAGATCGTCGCGGACCTGGCGACGTCCTGGTTCGTTCGGAACCTCGGCGAACGGGTACGGTCGGCGTGATGATCCGTATCGGTACGAGCGGCTGGCAGTACCGGGACTGGCGGGGCGTCCTCTACGACGACGGTCTGCCTCAGGACCGGTGGCTCGAGCGGTACGCAGAGGTGTTCGACGTCGTCGAGGTGAACAACTCCTTCTACCGCCTGCCGGAACGCGCGACATTCGAGAGGTGGCGCGCCCGCACGCCGAACCGGTTCACGTTCGTCGTCAAGGCCAGCCGGTACCTCACGCACCTGAAGCGGCTCAGGGAGGCCGAGGACGGGGTGAAGCTCTTCTGGGAGCGTGCGACGGGCCTCGACTCGAAGCTCGGGCCCGTTCTGTTCCAGCTGCCGCCGCGGTTTCCGGCCGACGTCGCGCGGCTTCGTGACTTCGTCTCGTGGCTGCCGCGGGAGATGCGGGCCGCGTTCGAGTTCCGCGATACGTCGTGGCTGAAGGACGAGGTGCTCGGTGTGCTCGACGATGGGGGATATGCGTTGGTCCTCGCCGACCGGCCGGGATTCCGAGGACCGCTGGTCGTGACCGGTGGCTGGTCGTACATCCGATTCCACCAGGGCACAGGTGTCGGGCCGGACTACCGGAGGAGCAAGCTGCGGCGATGGGCCGAGCGGATCTCGACGCTACCCGCGCGAGAGGTTTGGGCGTTCTTCAACAACGATCACGGCGGCGCCGCCGTTCGAGACGCGTTGTTCCTGCGAGACGTGCTCGGGCGGAGCGAGCAACGCGTGGCCTGAGGCGAGCTACCCGTCGCCGCGAAGGTGTCGAGCCCGGTCGAGTGAGTCCTCGATCGAATCCATCACTTTGGCCGCGAGTTCCGCTGCGTCGTCTGAGGCGTCGACCCTGAGCGGGGGGCCGAAGGCGACGGCGACCGTGGTGCGCCAAGGGCGGTTCCAGCAGAGGCCTTGGCGAGGCCATCGATGTTGGGTTCCCCAGATGGCGACGGGTACGATCGGTACCTCGGCCGCGCGCGCGATCCGGCCGACGCCGGTCCGGCCACGTTGCATGCCGTCGTCGGGAGCCGCGTTGACCCGACCCTCGGGGAAGATGCCGGCGACCGCGCCGGAGCGAACGGTACCCACCGCCTCGTCCAGCGCGCGATCATCTCCCGTGCCGCGGTGGATCGGTATCTGACGAAACAGCCGCAGGATCCACCCGTACGCAGGTCGCTCGAAGAATTCCGCTCCCGTGACGAACCGGGTCATCCGGTAGCGTTCCCGTGCGATGACGACGGCGAGGATCGGGCCGTCCAAGGCGCTGACGTGGTTCGAAGCGACGATCGCCGCGCTGTCCCAAGGGACGTGCCCGGCCCCGACGACCCGGATGCGGAAGAGGGCGCGCGCAACTGGTCCGAGGACGGCGATCCCGAGACGCCACCACACGTTGAGGTCGCCGGGGCCTCGCATCGCGGCGGATGGTAGCGGGCAATTCGTCCCGGGATGGGTTTGCCGCCTCGATCGATGTCTGGCCTTCCGCCCGCTCCATATACTGCGGGACCCGTGGACGTCAGAGCCTTTGAGCAGCACGCCGCCGAACGCTATGACGAGTTCGTCTCGCTTCTCGAGCGGATGGTCAACGTCGACTGCGGTTCCTACACAACGAAGGGCGTGAACGAAATCGCCGATCTGTGTCAGGCCCGATTCGAGAACGGCGGATGGAAGGTCGACCGCCGCGACCATCGTCCTGCAGAAGGCGAGGCGCAGCTCGGCGACATGGTCATCGGACGTCTCGATGGAACCGGGCGAACGCGCATCCTGATGATCGGTCACATGGACACGGTGTTCGATCTCGGAACCGCCGCGGCCCGGCCGTTTCGCGTCGACGGCGACCGCGCGTTCGGGCCTGGGGTGTCCGACATGAAGGGTGGGCTCCTCACAGGCTTCTTCGCGGTGGAGTCGCTGCAGTCGGTGGGGTTTGACGGGTTCGGAAGCATCACGTACATCTGCAACCCGGACGAGGAGATCGGATCTCCCTGGTCGCGAGAGGTGATCCGCGCCGAGGCGACGAACGCCGACGTGGCGTTCGTCCTCGAAGGGGCGAGGGAGAACGGCGACGTGGTCAGCTCGCGCAAGGGCGTGAGCGACTATCGGATCGAGCTCGTCGGTCGCGCCGCGCACGCGGGTGTCGAACCCGAGCGCGGACGGAGCGCCATCCTCGAGGCGGCGCACAAGACGATCGCCCTCCACGCGCTCAACGACCGTTGGCCCGGCGTGACCGTGAACGTCGGTATCCTCGAGGGCGGCACGCGCCCGAACGTGGTGGCCGAGCGTTGCTCGATGCACGTCGACGTCCGCAGCCCCCACGAAGACACGCTCGTCTTGGCCGAGACCGAGGTCGAGCGCGTCGCGAACGAGCGAACCGTCCCCGACGTTGAAACCACGATCATCGGCGGCAAGTGGCACCGCCCGATGGAGAAGCGCGAGGGTGGCGCGAAACTCGCCGCGCTCGCCGCCGACGTCGCTCGAGAGCTCGGCTTCGAGCTCCGCGACGCGTCGACAGGTGGGGCGTCCGACGCGAACACGACGTCCGCCGCGGGAGTCCCCACGCTCGACGGGCTCGGTCCCATCGGCGGCGACGACCACGGCCCGCGCGAGTGGATCGACGTCTCTAGCGTCGTTCCGAGGATCTCGTTGCTCGCCGGCCTGGTCTCCAAGCTCGACGATTCCTTCTGACCGATCGGCCCGTGGCCGATCGCGGCCGTCGACACGGCGCTCGGAACGAGGTTGTTCGGGGGAAGTGCAGCTACTCGCGCGTCGTTACCTTCGACGCGCGGGTGTACTGGCCCGGTGTTCGCCCGCGGGCTTGGGCGAGCCGCCACGCGAGCAACTGCACGGGAATGATGGACACGGCCGAGATCAGCGCGCGGTCGAGATAGCCGGTCGCGACGGCGCGCGCGCGCTTCGGCGCCTCCCCGTCGGGCGTCACGACGAGAACGTTCGCGCCGGTATCGATGAGGTCGGCGGCCAGTCCAAGATCGAGTCGCCGTGTCTCGGGTTCGGTGGCGAGGACGATCGCCGTCATGGACGGTCCGGCGAGCTCCAGCGGACCGTGACGGAACGCGCCGGCCTCGAAGGACTCCGCCATCACGCCGGATTCCTTCAACGTGAGCGCGCCCATCTCGGTCGCGGCGCGTGCCGGGCCACGGCCGAGGATCACCATCAGCTCTCGCCCGCCGTGCCACTCGGCGAGATCCGCAGCGGTGCGTTCGGGATCTTCGAGCAAACGCTCGGCCGAGAGCGCGGCGCCCTCCGCTGCGGTCCGCGTCCGATCGACCGCCGTGTCGACGCTGTCGCCGGCGAGCAGACGCGCGATCCCCGAAAGCGTCGCCATCGCCGCGGCGAACGTCATCGTCGACGGGCCGACCTCCCTGCCCGCCCACGTGTCGAGCTTGACGTCCGACCGACGGGCGAGGTCGTTGTCGAGACCGTTCGTGATCGAGATGACGAAGGGTCTCAGGCGTTGCTTGGCGATCGCGCTGACGAGCTTGACGATCTCGGCGCTCTCGCCCGATTGGCTGACGATCACGACGAGCGTCTTGGCGTTCAGGATCGGCCGGCGGAAGTGCAAGAGCTCGGCGGTGTCGACGAGGAGCGACGAAACGCCTCGGCCCGCCAGGTCGTTCACCGCCGGGTAGCACGCGTCGTATGAGCTCCCCATGCCGGTGAACACGATCGTCGGCGAAACGGACGCCGCCTCGCGAACGCGGTCGAGATGGTCGCGCTGGTCGAGGAGCGCGGCCGCGGCGCGCCGCATCGCGTCCGGCTGGCCGGCGATCTCGGCGAAGAACGGGTCGGAAAATCCGTCGAGGGAACGCATGGCTACCGAGTCTACGTGCCCGGTCGGCGCCGGAATCTGAGCATCGCCACTGTCATCGGCCACTTCGTCGTCCAGCCGCCAGCGCGTCGTGGGTCAGCGCACGTCGGACGCGTTCCTTCGTCTGGCTCGGCGCATCGAGGCGATCGAGCCCCAGCAGCGCGGCCCCGACGACGGGCGGCACCATCAGCACCGAGACGTTCGCCGCGGGAGCGACCGACCGGACGCCGTTCTCGATCCGCTCGAAGAACGGTCGATAGCCGTTTCGGAAGATGCCGCCTCCCAAGACCACGTCGACGTCGAGTTTCGACATTCGAAGCTTCTTGATCGCGGCGCCGGCCATCGTGGCCACCTCGTCCGCCTGGCGCTCGACGAGCGATCGCGCCACCAGATCACCCTCCGCTGCGACCCGGAACACCACCGGGGCGAGCGTCGCCACCCGCTGCACGCCGATCTCGCCCGAGTACAGCGCCTCCATGACCTGATGAGGTCCCCTCAGCCCGAAGTGCACCGGAACCGCGGTTGCCAGGACGGTCCGCTTCCCGCGACCGTCGTGCGCGCGCATCGTGTGCCAGACGGCTTTCTCGCCCAGGTCCGAACCGCCGCCCCAGTCGCCGGCGATCCACCCGAGCGCCGGCAATCGGAAGGTTCGTCCATCGGGTGCGACCGCCGCGCAGTTCGTGCCGAACCCACAGACTATGCCCACGCCCCACGTTCGGTCCGTGCCCGCGCGAAGGACCGCGAACGTGTCGTTGCGAAGCAGCGTGTCGTCGGTCCACTTTCGCGCTCGGAGCCACTTGAGGATTCGCCGCTCGTCGGCGGAGAGGTCGGCCCCGGCGACGCAGAACACGCCCACGCGCGCGACAGGGCCGCTCGACGGATCGAGTCCCACCGCGTCGAACACCGCGTTGACGGCCGCTTCCAGTCGCTCCAGGTAGTCGGGATCACGGCCGTCGCTCCCGACAGGGGGCACGCGAGCCGAACCGAGCAGCTCGCCGTCGGCCCCCAGGACGACCGCGTCCATCTTCGAGCCGCCGCCGTCGATCGCCAGAACCGCCGCCGGTTTCACGGCAGAGCGTCCAGCTCGTCGACGGTGACGAGCGTCGCGCCCGCGCGGGTGAGGCCGTCGACGATCGAGGCGATCGCCCCCGACGTGGCGTCTGGCCACGTATGAAGGAGGACGACCGCGCCGTCTCCGCGTTCGAGCGCGCGAGCGGTTGTGTCGTGGGCAACATCGCCGGCCGTTCGCGACGGCTCCCAGTCCGACGGCTCGACGTTCCAGTGCACGTTCCGATAGCCGATCCCGTCGAGGAGCGAGAGCACGCGATCGTCGTCGTAGCCGTCGCCGAACGGGCAGCGGAACCACGGCTTCGTGTCGGCCCCGGTGATCGTCGCGATCGTGCGCTCGGCATGCGCGACATCTGCCCGAACGCCGTCGTCGCTGAGCAACGTCATCCGCGCGTGGTACGCGGAGTGGTTGCCGATCAGGTGGCCTTCGGCCGCGATCCGTCGAGCGACGACCGGCTCGGCTTCAGCCCATCGCGACTGGACGAAGAACGTGCATCGGACGCCGGCCGCCGCGAGCTCGTCGAGGATGCGCCCGGCGTTCACTTGCGACCACGCCGATCGGTCCGGGTGCTCCGCGTCGAAGGTGAGGGCGACGCGTATCACGTGAGGTCGTCCCGAACTGCATGTCGCAGCTTGCGGAGCCACGCCGCGAGCGCGGGGACCTGGTACGACGCGTTCAGCCCGCTCGGGTTGGGAAGCACCCAGACGCGAGCTCCGCCGAACGTCTCGTCCTGCGGCCCGAGTTGGGCCTTCGGCCGACCGAACGCGGCACGGTACGCGCCGATGCCGAGGAAGGCCACGACACGAGGTCGCGCCCGCCGGACCCGCAGCTCGAGCGCGTGTGTGCCCGCCCGCAGCTCGTCACGCGACAGCTCGTCCGCTGTCGCAGTCGCGCTGTCGACGATGTTGGTGACGCCGGCCCCGAGTTTCAGTAGATCGCGCTCGTCGAACGGCGAAAGGACGCGATCCGTGAACCCGCTCGCGTGCAACGCTTTCCAGAATCGGTTGCCGGGACGTGCGAAATGGTGCCCGACCGCGCCCGAGTACAGCCCCGGATTGATCCCGACGAACAGCACGTCGAGTCCCGGCGCGAGCACGTCCGGCACCGTCGCGCCGCGTGCGGCCGCGAGCTGTTCGCGCGTCGGCTTCCATGGAACCTCCCGCTGGTGGGCGGCCGAGCCCGTTCGGCGAGCCATCCGGCCGGCCGCTACGGAGCGGGTGGGAGCACCGATACGCCGGCGCTCACACCGACGCCGACATCGCGCGAGCGCGCTCGAGCGCCTGGCCGGTGGCGGGATCGAAGAAGTGGAACCGCCCCGGATCCACGGACAGGCGAGCGGTAGCGCCGGGGCGGATCTTGCTCCTGGCGTCGACTCGCGCGCAGAAGCGAGCTCGCTCGTGGATCTCCGCCATGAGCTGCACGGCGTCGTCTTCCACGTCGGTCGCCGCGGCCAGCGTGTCCTCGGTCAGGACCGGAGGCGCCTGGACCGGGAAGATGACATTCATCTCCGAGCCGAGCTCCTCGGTGACCTCGGCGGTCACCTCGATGGTGGGGCGGCGCGCGTCGTGCCAGACGTCCGCGTCCTCGAAGTCGGCCGGTCGGATCCCCAGGATCACGGTCCCACCGGCGGCGTCCGGGAGCCCGTTCGGGAGCGCAATCTCGTGTTCGCCGAACGCGACCCTTCCATCGGAGACGGTCGCCTCCACCAGGTTCATGGGCGGCGAACCGATGAACGCCGCCACGAACAGGTTGGCAGGACGCGAGTACAGGTTCTGCGGCGTGTCGATTTGCTGCAACATCCCGTCTCGCAGGACGGCGACCCGGTGGCCGAGCGTCATAGCCTCGACCTGGTCGTGCGTGACGTAGAGCGTCGTCGTCCCCAGACGCTCGTGAAGCCGGGCGAGCTCGGCGCGCATCTGAACGCGGAGCTTGGCGTCGAGGTTCGACAGCGGCTCGTCCATGAGGAAGGCTTGCGGTTCGCGCACCATCGCGCGTCCCATCGCGACGCGCTGCCGTTGGCCCCCCGAGAGCTCCGCCGGCTTGCGTTCGAGCAACCGCTCCAGCCCGAGGGTCGTCGCGACGTCGTGAACGCGCCGTCGGATCTCGTCCTTGGGTCGCCGCGACAGCCTCAGGCCGAACCCAATGTTCTGCTCTACGGTCATATGCGGATACAACGCGTAGTTCTGGAACACCATCGCGATGTCGCGTTCCTTCGGTGGCAGGTCCGTGACCTGCGTGTCACCGATGTTGACCTCGCCGGCCGTGACGTCCTCCAGCCCGGCGACGATCCGCAGGATCGTGGACTTGCCGCACCCAGAGGGACCGACCAACACCATGAACTCGCCGTCGCCGATCTCGAGCGAGACGTCGTCGACCGCGATGACGTCATCGCCGAAGACTTTCGTTACGTTCTCGAGGACGATCCGCGCCATCGTCAGCCCCCTCGGCGTCGCGGAGAGTCTCCGCGCGCTCCCGATCCGGCGTCAAGGGCAATCAGGAAAGTTTCCTAACGATTTCGATGGACGAGTGTACGATGCCCGCCGACGTGGGCGTCAAGATCGCGGTCGTCGGTGGCGGGAGCACGTACACGCCCGAGCTGGTCGAGGGCTTCGTCACCCGTGACGACCGTTTGACGGTCGACGAGCTCGTTCTCCTCGATGTGGACGCCAAACGCCTCGACGTCGTGGGCGGTCTCGCTGATCGGATGCTCCGCCGCGCGGGGTGGACCGGGACGCTCGTCCGGACGTCGCGGCGCGACGAGGCGCTCGACGGGGCGCAGTTCGTCATCGTGCAGCTCCGCGTCGGCGGCCAGGCTGCGCGGCTGAACGACGAGACGATCCCTTTGCGGTTCGGCTGCGTTGGGCAGGAGACCACCGGGCCGGGAGGGTTCGCCAAGGCGCTCCGAACCGTTCCGGTCGTGCTCGAGCTCGCGGAGGAGATCGAGCGCCGTGGGGCGCCGGGGGCCTGGCTCGTCGACTTCACCAACCCGACGGGGTTGATCACGCAGTCGCTTCTCGACAGGGGACACCGCGCCCTGGGGCTGTGCAACGTGGCGATCAACATGCAGCGGGGGGTCGCGAAGCAACTGGGCGTGGAGCCCGAACGCGTCCAGCTCGAGCACGTCGGGCTGAACCACCTGTCGTGGGAGCGAGCAGTGTTCGTCGACGGCGTCGACCGGTTGCCCGAGCTGCTCGGCACCGATATGGACAGCGTCGCGGAGCAGAGCGAGATGCCCGCCGAGCTGCTCGCCGCGCTCCGAGCCGTGCCCAGCTCGTACTTGCACTACTACTACTTCACGAACGAGGTGCTCGAGCGCCAGCGTTCGGGAGGCACTCGCGCCGAGGAGGTCATGCGGATCGAGGCCGGGCTGCTCGAGCTGTACCGCGATCCGTCGCTCGACGTGAAGCCGAAGCTGCTCGAGCAACGCGGCGGCGCCTATTACAGCGACGCGGCGGCGGCGCTCGTCGCCTCGTTGCACGCCGGCACGGGGGACGTGCAGGTGGTCGACGTCCGCAACGACGGCGCGATCCCCAACCTGCCGACCGACGCGGTGGTGGAGGTTGCCGCGACGATCGACCACGACGGCGCGCACCCCCTCCACGTCGCCCCGCTCGCCCCTGAGATGCTCGGCCTCGTCGAGCACGCGAAGGCGTACGAGCTCCTCACGATCGACGCCGCGACGTCCGGCGACCGTGTTCTCGCGCTCAAGGCGCTGATGACTAACCCCCTCGTCGGTGGCTACGACGTCGCCCGCCCGCTGCTCGACGCGCTCCTCGAAGCCAACCGCGAGCACTTGCCGCGGTTCTTCCCGAACTAGGCGGGCAGCTCGTCGGCGTTCCGCTGCACCTTGGTCAGCGCTTCGACGACGTCCTGGACGCCGCGGGAGCCGTCGCGGAACACGTTCTCCATCAGGTACACGGATTCGCGCAGGCCCGCCGCCTCGGCAACGGGAAATGACATCCGCTGCGGATCCAACCGATCGGCATGCTCGACGGCGACGGGCAGCCGCGAAAGCGACGTCTGGAACAGCTCGTACCGGCTCATCGGCGGGTACTGGACCTCGGCCGGGATGCCCTCGGCCTCGAGCGCTGCGCACACGACCTCGTTCGTCCGGCCGCCGAACGAGTCTGGATCGATGGCGAAGATGTAGTTGTAGAAGCTCCATCGGGTGATCCGTTCGTCGGCCGGCATGACGCGGACGCCCGGGACGTCAGCGAGCAATCGCTCCAGTTCCTTCCCCGCCTCGGCCCGCTCGCGCTGCTGTTCGGGGAACCGTTCCATGCCGACCACCAGGAGCGCGGCGTGGAGCTCGCCCAACCGGTAGTTCGCGCCGAACGTGAACTCCTTCTCGTCCGGGTCCTTCGCTCGACCGCAGTCCACGATCGAGTGCGCGCGCCTGGCGAGGTCGTCGTCGTTGGTGAGGAGCGTGCCGCCCTCGCCTGAGGTGAGGATCTTCGAGGACTGGTGGCTGAACGAGCCGAACTCTCCGATGCACCCCGCGCCGCGACCGCGCCACTGCTGTCCCGGCGCGTGCGCGCAGTCCTCGACGACGGCGAGGCCGTGGCGTCGCGCGATCCCCTCGAGCCGGTCCATGTCCGCCATCTGATGGCCGAGGTGGACGGGCATGATGGCGCGCGTTCGGTCGGTGATCGCCGCCTCGACCTGGTCCGGATCGATCGTCCACGTCCGCGGCTCGACATCCACGATGACCGGGACCGCTCCCGACGCCATCGGCGCGTAGGCCGTCGCCGCGAACGTCAGGGCGGGAACGATCACCTCGTCGCCCCAGCCGATGCCGAGCGCCTTGAGCGCCACCTCCATCGTGACGGTGCCGTTCGCCATCAGGACGCCGTGCCGCGCGCCCTGGTACGCGGCGAACGCGTCCTCGAAACGCTCGGCGTTCGGACCGGGCTCGGGGAACCCTCCCCAGTACCCACTCTTGACCACGGTCGTGACCGCCTCGACGTCACGTTCGTCGCAAACGGGCCACGAGGGGTAGGACGTGGCCCTGACGGGTGTGCCGCCGTTCATCGCCAGCTCGGGCATCTCCGCAACTCCTTCCGATGGGCGGTGCTAGCGTCCGCGCGGTGAGCGTCCCACATCCTCGGCTTCGGTTGGACGACGTCGCCGGTGGCGTCCGCGTCGACCATCTGGCGCGGGGGTTCCCGGCGAAGGACGTCGCGCTGCGCGAGGTCGCGATGCAGGGGTGGACCTTCGACGACCTCGAACCTCCCGTGCTGCTCCTTCGCGAGGACGCGCTTCGCCACAACCTCGCGTTGATGGCGGCGTTCTGCGACCGCTCCGGCGTTGACCTGGCGCCGCACGGCAAGACGTCGATGGCGCCGCAGCTCTGGGCCAGACAGCTCGAGGCCGGTGCGTGGGGCATCACTGCCGCGACGGCCTCGCAGGCGCGCGTGATGCGCGAGGTCGGGGTACGGCGGATCGTGATCGCGAACGAGCTCGTCGATCGCGCGTCGATCGCGTGGGCGGCGAACGCGCTCCGCGACCCCGAGGTCGAGCTCCTCTGCTATGTCGACTCGGCGCGCGGGGTGGAGACCCTCGACGCGCGTTTAGCCGACGCGAACGCACCGAGACGACTCGACGTTCTCGTCGAGCTCGGCTTTCTCGGCGGCCGCACCGGCGCGAGAACGGTGGAGGAGGCGATCGGCGTGGCCGAACGCGTTCGTGCATCGAGCA
This sequence comes from Actinomycetota bacterium, assembly GCA_035640355.1. Lineage (NCBI taxonomy): Bacteria > Bacillati > Actinomycetota > Actinomycetota bacterium. The sequence goes on along the minus strand of DASQWI010000009.1, from coordinate 44,926 downwards.
CGCTTCGGCTGGCCGGTGTCGCCGGGTACGAAGGACTCGTCTGCCGGGACCGGTCGGAGGCATGCCTCGATCGCGTCCGCGAGTATCTCGACGCGGTGCGCGGCCTCGGCGAGGCGCTCGTGAAGGGTGGCGGGTTGGACGATGGTGTCGTCCTCACCGCCGGCGGAAGCGCGTTCTTCGACGTGGTCGTGGAACGCCTCCACGACATGTGGCCCGGCCATGTGCCCGCGCGGGTCATCCTGCGGTCCGGTTGCTACCTGACGCACGATTCCGGAATGTACGAGCGGTTGTCGCCGTTCGCCGGCCAGTCCGAGAGCGCCTCGCGGTTCCGCTCGGCCATGGAGGTGTGGGGCCCGGTGCTGTCGCGACCGGAACGCCGGATGGCGATCGCGGGGTTCGGGCGTCGCGACGTTCCATTCGACCAGGGCATGCCGATCCCCATGGCCGTCAGGTCGAGCTCAGGCGAGGAGCGACCGCTCGACGGCTGCGTCGTGACGGACCTCAACGATCAGCACGCGTTCATCCGTGTCGAGGAGGACGTCGCGCTCGACGTCGGCGATCTGGTGAAGTGTGGTATCTCGCACCCGTGCAGCGCCTTCGACCGATGGCGGGTGATCCCGGTGCTCGACGCGAACGATCGCGTTGCCGACGCAGTGGCCACGTTCTTCTGAGCTGCTCCGAGGGTCATCGGACCGCGATCGCGTCCCCGACCATTCCGGCGGCATCAGCACCGCACCTCGCGCCTTGGACGAGCGCGTCGCGAGGCGGAACCCCGTTGAGCCGCGCCGCCACGTACCCGGCGTTGAACGCGTCGCCCGCGCCGACGGGATCGACGTCGTGTACGCGCTGGGGAACGACCTCGTGCCACTCGCCCTCCTCGTCGAGGACGCCTGCGCCGCGTTCACCGCGCTTCACGGCGACCTCGCGGGGACCCAACGCGAGACAGGCGTGAGCGAGCGCTTCACCGGACAGGTCGCCGGCGAGTTCGGCGAGCTCACGCTCGCCGCCGAGGAGCACGTCCGCGCGCTCGACGAGCGGCGCGATGAGCTCCTTGGCGCGATCGGATCCCCACAGGCCGGAGCGGATGTTGGGGTCGACCACGCGCAGGCCGGTCGCTCGGTCGAGCAACGCGATCGCCGCGCGCTGGGGATCGGGACCGATCAACGCGGTGATCCCCGTTACCAGGGCGGCGCGAGCCTCCTCGACCGGCACGGCGTCCAGGTCGCTCGGGCCGAGGGCGCTCGCCGCGGATCCGCCGCGGTAGTAGACGACCGTGCCGCGCGTGTCGCGAAGCATCAACCCCGTCGGACGATCCGGATCCCAGCGGACCCATCGGACGTCGACGCCGCAGCCATCGATCGATTCATGGACGCGCCGTCCGGCGACGTCGGCCCCGAGACGGCTGACCCACGCCGCGCTCACGCCGAGGCGAACGAGGCCGGCGCACGTGTTCGCCTCAGCGCCGCCGAACGTCACGTGTAGTGTCTGCGACTCCGCGAGCGGCCCATCCGTCGCGACCAGGGAGAGCATCGTCTCTCCGAGAGCGATCACGTCAGGGGTGCGCATTGCTTCGCTCGCAGCGATAGGAACGTGGCTTGACTCGCCGAAGCGAGCGAGCGTAGCATCCGCCGGAATAGTTAGGAAACTTTCCTTAGGAACTCTAAGCAAAGACACTCGAGCGGAGGGGGCGACCGACGAGTCCTGGCGGATCCGTTGCTGTCGGCACGCCGAGACTGCTTCGCGCGATCAACGAGCGCATCGTGCTCGAGGCCATCCGGGAGCGGGGGCCGATCTCGAGAGCGCAGATCGCTCGCGCCACCGGTCTGTCGAAGCCGACGGTCTCGCAAGCACTCATGGCCCTGACGTCCTCGCGGCTCGCGCGCGAGGCCGGCCGGTCGTCCGGCGGGAAGGGACCGAGCGCCGTCTTGTACGAGCTGAACGCGCGAGCCGGCTGGGTCGTCGGGATCGACGTGGGCCGTGCGTGGGTCCGCGCTGCGTTGGCGGATCTCACAGGAGAGATCGTCGCTCGGCGGGACGAACGGGCTCGGGTGCGGAGCTCTCAGACGCTCATCTCTCAGCTCGGCGAGATCGCTCGAGCGCTCGCCGATGAAGCCGGGTTGCGGTGGCGCCACGTGACGTTCGCGACGATCGGCAGTCCCGGCGTCTTCCATCCCGAGCTCGGACAGGTCGCGCTGGCGCACAGCCTGCCGGGGTGGGGGCGTCAGGGTCTCGTCGAAGCCGTGCAGCGCGAGCTCGGGACGAATATCGCGTTCGAGAACGATGTGAACCTCGCCGCGCTCGGGGAGCTATGGCGCGGGTTGGGGAAGGATGTCGAGCACTTCGTGGTGGTGCACGTCGGCACCGGCGTGGGCGTCGGTCTCGTCCTGAACGGCGAGCTGTATCGGGGGAGCAGCGGCGCCGCTGGCGAGATCGGCTACCTGCCGCTGGTGGGGACGCAGCCCTACGAGCCCGAGAGCCGCAAGCGCGGCGCTCTCGACGCGGTCGCCGGGGCGTCGGGCGTCGTATCCGCGGCTCGGCGGCTGGGGATGGCGCCTCCGCTCACGGCGAAGAACGTGTTCTCGGCGGCCCGTCGCGGAGACCGCACCGCGATGCGCGTCGTAGCTGATCTTGCAAGACGGATCTCGCTCGCCGTCGCCGCGGTGGCCTCGGTCGTCGATCCGGAGCTGGTGATCCTCGGCGGCGGGATCGGCTCCAACGGTGATCTGTTGCTCGAGCGAGTCGAGCGCGAGATCGAGCAGCTCTCGCCGTTCCGGCCACGGATCGAGGTGTCCGTGCTCCGCGAAGACGCGACGCTGAACGGTGCCGTGTGGATGGCGTTGCAGGCAGCTCAGGATCGGCTGTTCGACCGCGGGGAGGTGCCTGCCTAGCGAAGATCGGGCGGGGCGAAGAGTATTCGGTGACGTGGGGGCAACAGAGGGAGGCGACATGAAACGTGGGTTGATCGTGGTGGCGACGTTCGCACTGGTGGCCGCGGCCTGCACGGCCGGCGGCGAGGACGAGGGTCCGGCGGAGACGGCGCCGACCGGACCGCAGGAACCGGTCACGCTCGAGATGTGGGGTGCGTGGACGGGGCGTGAGCTGCGTCAGTTCAACCAGATCTTCGACGGGTTCACGGAGGAGCATCCGAACATCACCGTCAACAGCACGGGCGGCGTCGGCGATCAGAGGATCATCAACGCGATCAACGCGGGTGAGCCGCCTGACGTGGTGCTGTCGTTCACGCTCGACAACATCGGTCAGTTCTGTTCGTCGGGCGCGTGGCAGGACCTGACGCCGTTCATGGAGCGCGATCAATTCGACCTCGGACAGTTCCCTGACGCAGCGTTGTCATACACGAGCTTCGGGGGCAGCCAGTGCGCGCTCCCGTTCCTCACCGATGCGTACGGCCTGTACTACAACGTCGACATGTTCGAGGAGGCGGGGATCGAGGAACCGCCGACGACGTTCTCGGAGCTCGAAGACGTTGCCCGCGAGCTCACAGTGTTCGCCCCGAACGGCTCGATCGAACGCGCCGGCATCGTCATGTCGCTCGGCTATTACGAGACAACAGTCGTGACGGTGAGCACGCTGTTCGACGCCCAGTGGTACAGCGAGGACGGAACGCAGTCCGCGATCGACGACGACGCCGCGTGGGTGGAGATGTTCGAGTGGCAGCGCGATTTCATCGCCAACGTGTACGGCGAGGGCGACTTCGAGACCGGAGCCGCTCGCCTGGAAGAGTTCGTGGCCGGCCAGGGAGATGAGTTCTCCTCGGCCAACGACTTCCAGGACGGCCGCGTCGCCATGAACATGGACGGCGAGTGGCGGACGGCGTTCATCGCGGACGAGGTCCCCGACATGAACTACGCCACTGCGCCCTTCCCCGTTCCGGATGACCGCGCGGACTCGTACGGCGTCGGCCAGATCGGCGGCACGATCATCGGGATTCCTCGTGGCTCCGCGCACCCAGAGGAAGCCTGGCTGCTCCTGCAGTACATGGCGACGAACACCGACACGCTCGTGTACATGGCGAACAACGTGAGGAACGTCCCGACGACATTCGACGCCCTGGAGTCCCCGGATCTCGACGTCACGCCGCAATTCGAGACGTTCCTCGAGATCTTCCAGCACCCCGAGTCGCACTACAAGGAACACTCCGCGATCGGTTCGGCCGACCAGACCACGCTGGCCGACTTCGCCGCGCGGTGGCAGACGGGACGGACCGACGACCTCGAGGGCGGCTTGGCGCAGGTCGCGCAACAGATCGACGACCAGCTCGCGCAGGCCTAGAGAACTAGAGCCCAGGAGAGGGGGAGCTCGATCACGGGCGTCGCTCAGGGCCAGATTCGGACGGCTCGGGCCGGGGCCGGCGTCGTACGACGCCGGCCCCGCCCCCGCAACGTCAAACGCGGCCTCACCATCCTGCTGTTCATGTCGCCGTGGATCGCGGGATTCTTGTTCCTGATCCTCTATCCCATGGTGTCGTCGCTGTACTTCTCGTTCACCAAGTACTCGCTGCTCACGTCTCCCGAGTGGATCGGAACCGAGAACTACCGGTTGCTGTTCACGCGCGACCCGTTCTTCTGGGAGGCGATCCGCAACACGCTATGGATCATCGGTGTCGGTGTCCCGTTGCGGATCGTATTCGGCGTCTTCACGGCGTGGCTTCTCACGCTCCCACGAAAGGGCTCGCGCGTGTATCGGACGATCTACTTCCTGCCGTCGATCGCGCCGCCGGCGGCCGCGGCGCTCGCCTTCGTCGTCGTGTTCAACCCGCGATTCGGACCGATCAACCAGATCCTCCGGGGGATCGGCATCGGCGATCCACCGCTGTGGTTCCACGGGCCCGGGACGTCCAAGTGGGGTCTGATCATCCTCGGCCTATGGGGGATCGGCGACGCGATGATCATCTTCCTCGCCGGGCTCCTCGACGTCCCCAGCCAGCTCTACGAGGCCGCCGATATCGAGGGCGCGAGCGGGTGGCAGAAGTTCCGGCACGTCACGCTGCCCATGATCTCCCCCGTCATCTTCTTCTCCCTGGTGATCGGCGTGATCTACGGCTTCCAGCTGTTCACGCAGGCGTACGTCGTCGCACTGTCGGTGGCGGGGACGTCGATCGCCGAGGGCGCGCAGAACCTCGGAGCGCCCGAGGGCTCGATGCTGTTCTTCTCGATCTACCTCTTCCAGCAGGGCTTCCAGGCGTTCCGAATGGGATACGCCGCGGCGCTCGCCTGGGTGCTGTTCGCCATCACGATGATCTGCACGCTCGTGCTCATCAAGACTTCGCGCAGGTGGGTCCACTACCAAGGAGCGCTCCGATAGCCACAGTCGCCACCGCTCGCCCTCGACGGAGATCCGTCGCCGAGATCCGGCGCCGGCCCGTACCGGACGACGTGCGCCGCAGGCAGTTCCTGCTGACCATCGCCCGGCATTCCGTGCTGATCGCCTTCTGCGTGATCTTCCTGGCACCGTTCGTGTTCATCACGCTCACCGCGGTGATGACGGATCACCAAGCCGTCACGCCGTCGTTCTGGCCGGACCCGTTCCGCTGGGTGAACTTCGCCGAGGTCTTCGACCGACTGCCGCTGATTCGCTACGCGTGGAACACGACGCAGATCGCCGTGGGATCCACGATCGGCATCCTCGTATCGTGTATCCCCGTGGCGTACGCGCTCTCGCGGATGCGTTGGCGAGGCCGGCAGTTCGCCTTCGTTCTCATTCTGTCCACGCTGATGCTGTCGGTCCAGGTGACGATCGTTCCGCTGTACATCATCTGGGTCCGTCTGGGGCAGGTCGGACATCTCACGCCGCTGATCCTGCCGAGCTTCCTGGGCGACGCGTTCTCCATCTTCCTGCTCAGGCAGTTCTTCCTCACGATTCCCGAGGAGCTGTCCGACGCCGCGCGCGTCGACGGAGCGAGCGAGTTCCAGATCATGACCCGGGTCATCGTGCCGCTGGCCAAGCCGGCCATCGCCGCTGTGGCGATCTTCAACTTCCTCTACAACTGGAACGATCTGTTCGCCCCGCTCCTGTTCGTCGGAGCGAACGAGAAGCTCTGGACGCTGACGATCGCGATGTCGGAGTTCAACCAGCGACACGGAACGGAGTGGAACCTCGTGATGGCCGCGTCGATCCTGTTCATGCTTCCGGTCATCATCCTGTTCTTCCTGGCGCAGCGGGTCTTCGTCGAGGGCGTCACGCTCACCGGCGTGAAGGGCTAGCGTCCCCTTTCGGTGATTCGAGTCGCCCTGCTGGGATCTGGCTACGTGCAGGAGTTCCACGCGCGCGCGGTGCACGAGCATCCGGGCGCGGAGCTCGTCGCCGTGGCCAACTGGCGTGAGCCGTCGGCGACGGCGCTCGCCGAGCGCTACGCGATCCCGCATGTGACGGCGGACTGGAACGAGATCGTCGAGGCAACCGATGTCGACGCGGCCGTCGTCGCGACGCCGAACGCGCTCCATGCCCCTCAGTCGGTTGCACTCCTTCGTGCCGGCAAGCACGTGATCGTGGAGAAGCCGATGGCGATGTCCGTGGGCGAATGCGACGAGATGATCGGCGCCTCTCGCGCGTCGGGCGCGTTCCTTATGGTCGCGCACTGCTGGCGGTTCCGGGACGAGGTGCGCGCGATGCGCGAGCGGGTGGCGTCGGGTGAGCTCGGCGAGGTCGTGAAGACGCGCGGGTACGGGGCCCACGCTACGTGGGGACCCGAGGGGTGGTTCGTCGACCCCGCGCTCGCCGGCGGCGGTGCGCTCGTCGACATGGGGGTGCACGCGATCGACACGGCGCGGTTCCTGCTCGGTGACCCGACGCCGAACCGCGTGTGCGCCGCGATCGGCACCCGCTTCGGCACGTACAAGGTCGACGACGACGGCATCCTGCTCATCACCTGGTCGAACGGAACGAACTCGGTCGTCGAGTCCGGATGGTGGCAACCCCACGTCGGTGGGCTCGAGGCCGACACCGAGGTGTACGGGACGAAGGGGTACGCTCGCATCTGGGATCCGGAGCCGCCGAGCGAGGACTACAAACACGACACGCAGCCGATGTACTCGGCTCAGATGGCGGAGTTCCTCGACGCGATCGCCGAGGGCCGTCAACCGCGCCCGTCGGGCGAGGTCGGACGCGTCGTGATGCAGGTGGTCGAGCATGCCTACCGCTCGGCCAGAGGGTGATGATCGCCCACCGACGGTGGCGGCAGGTCAGGCGGTGAGGCGGACGCAGGCCGCCGTCCTGGCGGCGGAGTCTTCGAACGCCGGCTGCCCCACGGCGGTTAGGAACTTCCACCGGTAGGCATCGGGCCGAAGTGCGATCTCGAGGATGCCGAACGAGTACGCCTGCGCGGCGGTGAGGTTCTGCGGCATGTCGCCGCTCGGTAGGGCGTACAGGCTGCGTCCGCCCGTTCCGACGACGAACTGCCGGATGCCCCGGTCGTGATCGAGCGTTCCCGAAGGATGCTGCGGCTTCCACCGCTGGTAGTTGTGCGAGTGTCCGCTGAGGACGACGTCCGCGCCGGCGTCATACAGAAGTTGCCACAGCGGCCGAATCGCCGCGGACGCGCCGCTCCCCGTCGAGAACGAGAAGAGCGGGTGATGCCAGTAGGCGAGCGTGCACGGGTACTCGCTGTCCGGGTGGTTTGCCAGGTCGCGCGTGAGCCACGTGTGCATCCGGTTGCCCGGCCCCGGGTCATTCGGATCGGCCGCGGGCCCGCACCCGCCCGGCGCGAAACACAGCTCCGAGTTGAGCGAGATGAGGTGCCAGCACGGGTCGTTCGGACACGCGCCGATATCGAACGAGTAGTAGCCGAGGCGGTTCGGCCCCCTGACGTCGTTGCCGAAGTACCGGAAGTACCCGCGAGGGACCGAGGACGGGCCGTTGGGGTACTCGTGGTTGCCCGGAGCCGGGCTGATGTTCGAGAGTGCGCGCCCCCACGTCGGGTCGAAGTAGGACTGGAACGCCCGGTACTCGCCCTGCTCGTACTGGATGTCCCCCAGCAAGAGCACCTCGGCGAGCCCCGTGCGGTGGATCAGATCTGACGTGTCGTCGTACTGACACAGGCCCGGCGTGGCGCTGCCGTTGGGATCGGACTCGCACGCGATGTCGCCGGCGGCGCCGATCACGAACCGCCCCGGGAGCCCGCGCGGGAGGAGGCGTTGGATGCGTGGGAGGTCCTGCCGCGCCACCGGCGACGCGTCCGATGTCGTCACGAACAGAGTCACGAGCGCGACGGCGAGCGCAAGGCGCGTCTTCACGAGATGACCCGATGATGGCGCCCCGGGCCCGGAGTGCCAAACGCCGCGGTGGAAGGGCCTCCGTATGATCCCGGGGGATGATCCGACTCGTCCTGCTCGCACTGATGGTCGCGCTGGCGGCGGGCGTCGTGTGGACGGTCGTCGGCTCGATCCGCGCTCGGCTCCGTCGCCGAGGACCGACGTTCACCCCGCGCCAGCGGAACTACGACTGGGAGCCACGGACGCGGCAGATCGCCCGTCAGATGAAGCTCGGCCCGGGAGAGCCCGAGGATCGCCAGTGGATCACGGCGTTCCTCGACTCGCGCCAAGGTGTCGAGGCGTTCGTCGAGCCGCGAACGGTCATGCATCCGCTCTCCGTGGTCCTGGATGCGGCCGACGGTGAGTGGACCCGCATCGCACTCGCCGACGACCGATTCCTCCGGGACCTCGCCCGCACCCGAGGCCTGAAGGTCAACGACGCGACGCGCGTGGGCTATCCGGAACGCATGCGGCGGTACAAACGACCCGACGCCGAGGTCGACCCGGGCGAAGGCTGAACCGGCTCGCGAGACCCGGCGGAGGTCCTCGCGTTGTCGTTCGCCACGAGGCTTTCCGTGAGCATCCGCTCGATAACGTCGAGCACGCGCCCTCGCTCGGCGATCTGCTCCTCGAGGCGCTCGCGGTGCAGCTCCAGATATCGGTGGACGACCGCCGGGTCGGCCGCCTCCAGGACGGCGCGCACCTCACCCAGCGGCATGTCCTGTCGCAGGAGCACTCGTGCCGCCTTCGAGTTCGGGCCTCGCATCATCCCTCCTCTCTCTTCTGTTACAAGACGAACGCCCGAGCGGCGGCGTGACACCTCGGAGAGGTGTCACAGGACGAGGTGCCATCTCGTCTTGGGTGACAGGATGGCGATCAGGTCTGGCCGGGAGGCGCCCGTGGGCGATCTGTATCAGGAGCTTCGGCCGCTCATGTTCTCGATTGCCTATCGGATGGTGAGCAGCGCCAGCGACGCGGAAGACATCGCCCAGGAGGCCTTCCTCCGGTACCACCGCGAGGTCTCGGCGGGGACCCATGTCGACTCGCCGAAGGCGTACCTGTCGGCGGTCACGACGAGGCTGGCGATCGACCACCTGCGTTCGGCCCGGGTGAGGAGAGAGCGCTACGTCGGAACGTGGCTGCCCGAACCGATCGTGACCGAAGAGGAAGAGGTGGGTGCGCATGCGGAGACGGCCGACTCCCTTTCCATGGCCTTCCTGCTCCTTCTCGAGAATCTCACGCCCGTCGAGCGTGCCGTGTTCCTCCTTCGCGAGGTCTTCGACTACGGCTACGACGAGATCGCGAAGGTCGTCGAGCGGAGCGAGGACAACTGCCGGCAGATCGCCGCTCGGGCCCGACGCCACGTCCAGTCGGAGCGTCCGAGGTTCGAGGCGTCGAGGAAGCGACGCGAGGAGCTCGCGCGGCGATTCTTCGAGGCGACGTGGAACGGCGACGAGGAGGCTCTCCTCGCGCTCCTCTCGGCGGATGTGGTCGCCTATGGCGACGGCGGCGGGAAGGCTCCCGCGCTGCCCAAGCCGGTTCACGGCGCCGAACGTGTTGCTCGCCTGATCCTCTCCGCGAGGTGGCGAGGGCAGCGCGTCGTCGGTGTCAGCGCGATGCGACTGGCGACGATCAACGGCCAGCCGGGCGCGATCCTGTTCGATGCTGCCGGCCAGCCGGTCGTCGCCATCACGCTCGACATCGCCGACGACCGCGTGCAGGCGATGCGCGCCGTCGCGAATCCAGACAAGCTGCGTCACCTGCGAGGCGCCCTCGAGGCCTAGACTCGGCCGCCGTGCCGGCCGAGCGAGCGTTCACGTCGACACGCGTTCGACGTACCCGCGTCGCCTCTCAGCTCCTGCATCGACCGCGACGGATGCACGCCGAAACCGTCGTGGCCCATCTGGTCGGCGTGCAGGCGCAGCAGCTCGGCTCGGCCGGGCTCGCGCTGGCGGCGCGCACCAACGGCCTGACGGAGGACGCGGTCACGGCCGCTCGCGTGGAGGAGCGCTCGATCGTCCTCACGTGGGCCATGCGCGGAACGCTGCATCTCGTCACGGCCGAGGACTTCCACACGTTCGTTCCGCTCGTGACCGAACCGCACGTGGGGCGCTCGCTGCGCCGCTTGCGCGAAGAGGGTGTCCTCCCCGGCGACGTCGAGCGCGCGTGCGACCTGATCGAGCGCATGTTGTCGCGCGACGGCCCGCTGACGAGAGCCGAGATCGCCGCCCGGCTCCGTCGACGTCGCATCCGAACGGACGGCCAGGCGATCGCGCATCTTGTGTGGCTGGCCGCGGCGCAACGAGGCGTGTCCTTCGGGCCCGATCGCGGTGGTGAGCGCACGTTCGTCCTCGCGCGCGACTGGATCGGCGCACCGAGGCGTATCACCGATCACGACGACGCCCTTCGGGAGCTCGCGCTTCGCTACGTGCGCTCGCACGCGCCTGCCACCGCCGACGACTTCTCGGCGTGGTCGGGCCTCCGCTTGCGCGACGCGCGCAAGGCGTGGGCAGCGATCGCCCCCCATGCGACGCATGTCCGAACGCCGTTCGGCGTGATGACGAGCCCGCGACGGCGCCTCGTCGAGGCGCCCGCAGGCGACGTGCGGCTGGTACCGGATCTGGACGAGTACCTCTTGGGATGGCGGGACCGCGGGTTCGCCGTCCCGCCCGAGCATCGACGCGACGTGAACGCCGGCGGCGGCTTCGTCCGCCCCACCGTGCTCCGCGACGGCACGGCGATCGCAACGTGGAGGATCGATCGAACCCCTTCGCGCGTCGTTCTCGACGTCCGTTCGTTCAACCGGCCGACGGCGGCCACGCGGAGAGCCGTCCTCGCCGAAGCGAACAGGCTGAAGGCGTTCCTCCAACGCTCGGTGGACGTTTCGTTCGATTAGCTGAAGCCCGCGTCGGCGCCCGAGGTTGCGCCGAACTCGTGGGCCGTCGGCTCAGACGTTCTCGGGCTGGCGATCGTCGATGCTCGATGGTTCGAGCGCCTCGGCCTGCGACGGCTCGAGGACGTCGAACGAATCGATCTCATCGAGTCGTTCAGACGGAGCCGGCACCTCCGCCGCCGGGAGCCAGAACTCGACGCGCGTCCCGCTTCCGGGGGCGCTTCGAACGGTGCAGCGCCCTCCGACCATCTCCGCGCGCTCTCTCATCGCCGACAGGCCGAGGTGCCCCGGCGCGGAGCGCAGGACCTCCGGCGGGGCGAACCCAACGCCGTCGTCCACGACGCTGACGAGGTAGCCGCCGTCCTGCTCCTCGAGCACGACGCTCACCTTGCTCGCCTGCGCGTGTTTGCGGACGTTCGCCAGAGCCTCCTGCGTGATCCGGTACAGGATCACGCGAAGCTCCTGCGGCGGCTCGCGTTCGAGCCGGTTGTCAACGTCGAACTCCGGTCCGTCGCCGGCCGACTCGAGGTATTCCACGATCGCCCCGCCGACGCCCTCCTCGTCGAGAATCGTCGGCCTGAGCTCGAAGATCATCCCGCGCAGGCTCTTCATGGTCGCGCGAACGTTGTCGGTGAGCTTGTCGAGCGCCGCCGCGTACTCGGCGTCCTGCGTCCGGTTCCGCAACAGCTGCAGCCGCATCGAGGTGGCGGCCATGTTCTGCAACGGTGCGTCGTGGATGTCGTGCGCGACCCGGAGTCGCTCCTCCTCCTGTGCGTTCACCAGCCGCGCGAGGAGCCTTCGTTTCTCGTCGTGGGCGACCCGGAGATCTGAAAGGCTCTCGTTCAGCTCCCTCGTGCGTTCCTGCACCTCGGCCTCGAGGGTCTCGTTGTACGCGACGAGCTTGCGCCGCAGCGTCTCGTTCACCGTGAGCTCGGCTTGCAGCTCGTTGAACAGCCACGTGTTCCGAAGCGCGAGCGCGGCGTGCGAGATGTACTGTTCGACGAGCCGGACGACCCATCGCTTGATGCGGTTCCCCCCGGCGTGCTCGAGGACCACGATGCCGAGTGGCCACTCGCCCGAGAGGTACATGGGGACGACGGCAACGTTCCGCGCGTCCGGGAAGAGCGACGTGAGCACCGGGTCGTTGGCGGGGTCGAACGCGCCCACGAGGACCACGTTCCCCCCATCGAGCGCCCTCGTGACGACCTCGTCCTCCGACGGTGCCGGGACCGTCGCCTCGTTCGCCTCGCGCGACGCGAGGAGCGTGAGCTCCCCACTCGAGGATCCGAACACGGCGCCTCCGGTGAAGCCGAAGACCCGCGAGAGGTCCTCGAGCAGGACTCGGGAGATGACGGTCGCGTCGCCGCTCGCGTCGATCCGACGAACCATCGACGACAGCTCGTCCAGGTCGATCTTCTGCGCGCGGAGCTCACGCTCGTTGATCGAGGAGAATGCAGCGGTGGCGACGGCGACGGCGAGGTTCGCTCCCACCACGAGCATCGCCAGCGACCAGAAGTGCTCTTCTCCCGGAAGCGCGGCCACGGCGGTCTCGCGAATCTCGATTCTGCCCGTGCTTTGCGCGTACGACGTCACGAACAGCAGCAGCGAGTGCCACGCCGCGACCTTGAAGCCGGTGCGATACGACCCCGCGAGCGTGACTGCTGCGATGTGCGCGAGCGCGAGGAATCGCAGCGGGCTGAGGATGCCACCGGTCGAGTACGTGACCCACGCGAGGTAGGCGCCGTCGACCAGGAGCGTTGCACCGATCACGACGAGCGCGAGCCGGCGGCGCGATCCGATGAGAGCAGACGGCGCCAGCGACACCACGAGGTACCCGCCCGTCACCGCCGCGATCGTCGACAGCGAGTCCGTGCGGATCTCGGGAGCGGCGGCCGCGACGCCGACGACCGCGACTGCCGTTGCTGCGCGCAGAACGTTCAGCCAGTTGACCCGTTCGGCGAGCGATGCGAATTCGCTCCGTTCGGCGACCTTCGGCCCGCCGCTGGCCGCCACCCTCATTCGAACGTCAGGACGTCCGGTGTCGTCGTGGCCAGCGCGAGCTTCGGGTCCTTCCTGTCGAGGCGGTTCTGGACGGCGACGAACCCGAGGACCAGCCCCACGAGAACGAGCGGGAATGCGAGCGTACGTGCCAACTCGGGGAGCGATCTCGCGAACGGCCCGAGCGGGTCGAACGGCGAGGCCGAAGCGGTGGGAGTGACGATGACCGTATCGCTTGCCCGCAACGTTTCGGAGACGAGGGCGACCTCTTCCAGGGTCGGCGCCGAGCGATTCGGTCGGTCCGGACGCACGACCGCGGGTTCGGTGTCGGGACGCGAGCCGCTCCCGGACGGATGGTTCGCTCCTTGCTCGGAGTGACCATCCGGCGGTGCAGGCGCGACCGGGTCGAGGGCGTCCACTGTGTCGGCGACGTTGCCCACGGTGTCGTCGACCGTGTCGACGACCTCATCGGGCGTCTTCTTGACCTTGTCGACTGTCTCCTCGACGACGGCGACGACCTGGTCCACCGTCTCATCGACCGTCTCCTCGACGACGGTGACAACGTCGTCCACCGTCTGATCGACCGTCTCCTGGACGGTCGACACCGCGCCGCCTGCCGTTTGTGCCACCGTGTCCACGACGCACGACGTGCCGAGCAAACCGCAGTCCGCCGCCCCGGCTTGGCCTGGCGTGAGCGCGATGAGGAAGGCAGTCATGGTCGACAGCATCGCGACCATGAGCGCTATCCGACGTGCTCCGGATTCCGCGGCGCGTGTCATCGATGGTCTCCCTTGCTCACCCAACTGCCGCGCTCGTTGTTCGCGCGCCCCGCACAGCGAGCGACCACGCATCGTCGATGTCTGCGGGGATGTCGCCGGGGATGCCGATGAAGAAGCCTTGCGCGAACTGGACGCCGATGTCGCGGAGCGTCGCGAGCTCGGCCGCCGTCTCGACGCCCTCGGCGACGACCCGTGCCCCGATCTGCGAGGCGAACGCCGTGATGGCCGTGACGACGGCTCGACGAACCTCGTCCGAGTCGACGTTCCTGATAAGGGTGATGTCGAGCTTCACCAGGTGCGGCGAGAGCAAGACGATATGCCGCAGGCTCGCGAATCCCGCGCCGGCGTCGTCGATGGCGAGGCGAAGCCCGCGGCGGCGAAGGTCTCGCAGCGCCGAGTTCAACTCGGTGTAGTCGTCGACGGGGGCGTGCTCTGTCACCTCGAGCACCAGCCGGTCGAGCGGGACGTCTTTGAGCTCATCGCGAAACGGCTCGGAGCACGCGGAGCTCGGTGACAGGTTCATTGAAACGAAGCACCGCTCGGGGACGTCATCGAGGCGCGACATCGCTGCGCGGACGGCCATCAGCTCAAGCTCCTCGAGAAGGCCAACCGCCGCCGCGTCTGCGAACCACACGTTCGGTGGGCGGTTGGGCTTCATGTCGAACCGTGCGAGCGCCTCCAATCCGGCCACGTACCCGGTGGCGAGGTTCACGATGGGTTGGAAGACCATGTGGATCGCGTTCGCCTCGAGGACGCTCCTGACGCGCGCGAGCCGCTGGTCGTTGCGTGATCCGCCTCGAACGTGGTGGAGCTGCTCCGCCAACGTGTGAGCCAGCTCGTTGGTGACGAGTCCCGAGATGGTCGTTCGCTCGTCCACGCACTGATGGATCGCCTTGACGATCTCCTGCGTCGACTCCCCTTTCACGACGTAGCCGATCGCGCCGGCGCGGAGCATCGCCAGCACCGTGGAGGCGTCCTCGTGTGCCGAAAGGGCGAGCACGTGCGTGGGCGGAGATCGCCGGACGATCTCGCGGGCGGCCCGGACGCCGCCGCCGCCGGGCATCCGCACGTCGACGATCGCGACGTCCGGCTGCTCCCGCGACGCGAGCTCGATCGCCGTGCCTGCGTCGTGGGCCGAGGCGACGACCTCCAGGTCCGGCTCGGCGGCCACGACGGCCGCGAGGGTCTCGACGACCGTCTCCTCGTCGTCGGCGATGAGGATGCTGATCCGATCCATCCCGGTCCTTCCACCTCGGTGGCGCCCGGTTCCTATGAACCGGTTCTATGAAGAGGTATCGGCAGGACTGGTGCAGTAGTCCATCAGTACTTTCTTCGGGTTCACCTGGGGGATTTCCCGAACAGCAACCGACCCTCTCGTGCCTGGAAGTGGGGCGTCCGGCGGGCCACTCGTCCCGAGGTGAGCCGGATCGTGCGAACTTACCCGCGCCGCACCGCGGACCGTTCGAGCACCGCGTCGGAGAAGGGGGGCCACGCGTCGAGCGCCCAGGGCCCGAACTCCCGGTCGGCCATCGCGGCGGCGCCGATTCCGGCGGCGGGATCGACCCACAGGAAGGCGCCCGAACCACCGAAGTGCCCGAACGTCCCCGGCGAGTTCTGCGCCCCCGTCCAGTGCGGTCGTTTGTCGTCGCGGATCTCGAAGGTGAGCCCCCACGGGTTCGGGTCGAACCGCCCGACCTCAGGGAGGACACCCGCGAGCTCCGCGAATTGCGGGCGCGTCGCTTCGCCGAGGGTTTTCTGCGCGACGAGCGTGGGCGAAAGAAGCTCGCGCGCGAAGGACATCAGGTCTCCGACACTGCTCCAGACCTCGTGTGCCGGTGAGCCGCGCAGCTCCGTCTGCTGCATCGCGAGCGGTTGGAGCACTCCTGCGCGGAGGTACTCCTCGAACGCCATCCCCGTACGCCTCGCGAGGTGGTCGGCGAACACCTCGATGCCGGTGTTCGAGTAGATCCGGCGCCGCCCCGGCGGAGAAAGCACCTGGTCACCGTCGAACGCAAGCCCCGACGCATGTGCGAGCAGGTGCCGAACGGTCGAGCCTTCTGGCCCTGCCGGCTCGTCCAGCGCGATGGTGCCTTCCTCGACCGCGACCATCGCCGCCATCCCCACGAAGATCTTTCCGACGGACGCGATGCGCGCGACTCGATCGGGATCGCCCGCAAGGCCGACCGTGGTACGTGCGTCCGTCGCTCCCGCCGACACCGTCTCTACCGGCCAGTCCGAGACGAGCGGCCCGAGGTCGTCCAGGGCTCAGTTCCCGGCCGCGGCGGATGGACGAGGCTGCACCGTCTCGAACTCGACCGAACGGTCCGACGAAGGGGCGAGGATTGATGCGTCGTTCGGTTCCCAAGCGAGCACCACGTGCTCACCCTCCCGTACGTCGGCGGCGAGATCGTTCGACAGGCGGTGTGCGATCAGTCGGGTCCCGAGTGAGGTATCGACGTGGTACTGCGTCAGCGTCCCGAGATACACCACGAGCACGACGTTGCCGTGAAGGCGCGAGCCGAGCCCGTCGTCCCCGGCGCCCCGCGA
Organism: Actinomycetota bacterium; assembly: GCA_035640355.1. Classification (NCBI taxonomy): domain Bacteria; kingdom Bacillati; phylum Actinomycetota; species Actinomycetota bacterium. Next base: position 28,442 of record DASQWI010000009.1, on the reverse strand, counting down.
CTCGATGCGGACCCGCTCCGGCCGGACCGCCGCGGTGAGTCGTTCGCCGACCGATGCCCCAAGCGGGGTGGGAACCACGATCCGCTCGCCGTCGCCACGCCGCATGACGGCGGCTCCGTCCCGCACCTCGTCGACTCTGATCTCCATCGCGTTCAGCACACCGACGAAGTCGGCGACGAACGGCGTCGCCGGCCGCTCGTAGATCTCCCTCGGCGACCCGATCTGCTCCACCAGACCCTGGTTCATCACCGCGATGCGGTCCGACATAAGAAGGGCCTCTTCCTGGTCGTGCGTCACGTACACGAACGTCGTTCCGAGCTCGTTCTGGATCAGTTTCAGCTCGAGCTGCATCTGCTTGCGGAGCTTCACGTCGAGCGCGCCGAGCGGCTCGTCGAGCAGGAGCGCCGCGGGCTCGTTCACGAGCGCCCTGGCGAGCGCCACGCGCTGTTGCTGCCCACCGGATAGCTGGCGCGGCCGCCGCTTCTGATACCCGTCCAGTCGAACGGCCTCGAGGATCGTGCGAACGCGTTCGCGCCGGTCGGCCTTCGGCACCTTCTTCAGCTTGAGCCCGTACCCCACGTTGTCCTCCACCGTCATGTGCGGGAACAACGCGTACTGCTGGAAGACCATGTTGACCTCGCGCCGGTTCGGCGGCACGCCGACGACGTCGCGCCCCCGTAGAAAGAGTCGTCCCGAGTCGGGCTCCTCGAATCCCGCGATCATCCGGAGCGTCGTCGTCTTTCCGCACCCCGATGGCCCGAGGAAGGTGAGGAACTCGCCTTCGCGGATGTCGAGCGATACCCCGCGCACGGCCTCCACGTCGCCGAACGACTTCCGAACGTCCTCGAGCGCGATGGCGACACGCGCCTCGCTCATGCCCCGGCTCCTTCCGCTCCGGCAACCTGTTCCTCGAGCCGGCGGTCCGCGATCCGGCGACCGACCTCCGAGCCCACGATCACAATGACCGAGACGACCAGCACGACGACGGCGACGGCGATGACCTGTGGCAACCGCCGCGGCAGCCGCAGCTGCGAGTACAGGTAGATCGGAAACGTCGGCTGGTCGCCCGCGACGAACGACGCGACGACGATCTCATCGAACGAGATCGTGAAGCTGATCAGGAACGACGACAGGATCGCCGGCGCCAGCAACGGAAACGTGATCGTCCGGAACGCGGTGACCGCCGTCGCGCCCAGGTCGCGCGAGGCCTCCTCCAGGAACGCGGGGATCCGCTCGAGCCGTGGCACGAGCGTCAGGATGGCGAACGGCAGCGCCACGACGACGTGCCCGGCGACGATGGTGAGCGGCGACAGCGGCACGCCGAGCGTGTTGAACAGGATGAGCAAGGCGAGACCGAACACGATCAACGGGATCACCAGCGGCGCGAACAGCACGCCCGACACGAGCCCCTTGGCGAAGAAGCGGCGGCGGACCAACACGATCGACGCGGGAATGGCGAGCGCCACGGTGGCGATCGACGTGATGAGCGCCACGTACCCGCTCGTCCGGAGCGCCGAGACCATCACGTCGTTGTCCAGGAACTCCCGGTACCACCGGAGGGTGAACCCCTGCCATGGGAACGAGACGAAGACCCGGTCGTTGAACGAGAACACGACGAGGATCACGATCGGCGCGTACAGGAACGCGACGAGCAGCCCGAAGAAGACCCATAGGCCGCGTCGTCCGTTCGGCGAGACGGCGGAGTTCACTCGGCCACCGTCTGCGGGTTGAGGAACCGCCCGAACAGTACGAACAGCAGCGCCACTACCGCGACCAGGAACACGGCCATCGCGGACCCGAACTGCCAATCCCGCCCCAGCAGGAACGCGCCCTGGATCGCGTTGCCGAACATGAAGTTGTTGACGCCGCCGACGAGCGACGGCGTGACGAACTCGCCGATCGTCGGGATGAACACGAACACGAACGCGGCGATGACTCCGGGCATCGACAGCGGGAACGTAACCGTTCGAAACGTCCGCCACCGGCTCGCGCCGAGGTCGCTCGACGCTTCGAGCAGGGCGTGGTCGAGGCTCTCGAGCGCCACGAAGATCGGTAGCGCAACGAACGGAACCCACGCGTAGGCGAGGACCAGGTAGACGGCGAACCGGCTGTTGAACAGCCAGGGGATCGATTCGCCGCTTCCGATGACGCCGACCGTGCGCAGGAACGAGTTCACCACGCCCTGCTCCTGGAGGATCACGCGCCACGCGAGGACCCGGAGCAGGTAGCTCGTCAGGAATGGCGCGATGATCACCAGGAGGAGCGTGTACTTGCGCGAGCCCGCCACGAGCGCCAGCACGTATGCCACCGGGTAGGCGAGAACGACCGAGATCACCGAGACGACCAGGGCCATCTCGATCGACCTCCAGAACACGCCGAGATAGATCGAGCCGAACAGGAAGTCGCGCCACGGCTGAACGGACAGATACGCATCCCGCGACGTCAACGTCAGCAGCCCGATGCTGTACGCCGCCACGGTGAGAACGGGGATCAGGAAGAACAGGACGAGGTATCCGACCGACGGCGACACGAGCGCGAGCGTGCCGAGCGCGCGCTGATATCGCGTCCCGCGTTGGATCGGCGGGCTCGCCGCGTCGACCGCCGCTTGCGTCGCCACGCGGTCGCCAGCGGCCTACCTCAGGCCGCCTTCACCTCATCCCACGCGCGCTGGTACGCCTGGTTGACGTCCTGGGGGACGTACTGCCCGAAGACGGTCGCCTGAAGCGACCCGATCGGGTCGTCCAGGCCGAACACGTCGACGACCTCCGGATCGATCTGGGCAAGGTCGATGTCGAGGTTGGAGTGTCCATAGCCCCACGTGCTGACGAGCCGCTGTCCCACGTCGGGCGCGGCCCATGCATCGGCGTACTCGTGCGCGTGGAAATAGTTCTCCGACTCGCTGTGCAGGATCAGGCCCTCCGCCCATCCGAGCACGCCCTCGCTCGGCTTGCTGTAGCTGACGGGAACCTCGTCCTTCAGCACGACGTACGTGTCCGGCCACGAGTACGCGGTCCACACCGCACCTGTGCGGACGTTGTCCCACATCTGCGTGTAGTCGGTCCAGATCGAATGGAGGTTCTTCTTCTTGGATATCAGCAGGTTCTTTGATGCCTCGAGGTCCTCGGACGTCATCGCGTTCGGGTCCGATTCGACATCGAGGACCAGTCCGGCGATCGTGAGCATGGCGACGGTGTCCCACCACGAGATGTGACCCTCGTAGGCGTCGTCCAGTAGGTAGTTGTACGAGTTGATATCCGGGTCGACGTGATCGTTTCGGATGATCACGCCCGAGTAGCCCCAGTCGAGCACCACCTCGTACTGCTGGTCCTCCCACATGCCGAGCCGCTGGAGCTCGGGGTTCAGGCTGTCCCAGGTCTGGAGGAGGGACGTGTCCCACGGCTGGATCAGCCCTTCCTCGACGTACTGGGGGAACTCGGTCGACTCGGGGTGGGAGAGGTCCCACGTGTACCCGCCGACCGTTCGCGCGATCGCCTCCTGCGTGTTGGTGAAGAACGCGAATCGAGGTTCCGGGAAGCCGGCCCGTGCATAGTCACGCCACAGCCACTTGGCCTCGTATCCGGCCCACTCGTAGACCTTGAGGGTCCCCGGCTCCTCTTGGATGGGCGGCCGCTCCTCCGGCGCGACCGGCGCGGCTCGCTCGTCGATGTTGCGGCGGCATGCAGCGAGCACCCCCGACCCCAAGAGGCCGGCTGCACCGATCCCCTTCAGGAGCGTGCGGCGTTCCATGGGAAGGCTAAGGAGCGGATCGCGTACGGCCGGCATCGGTACCCCCTCGCGTTCGCGGCTCGGAGCGGAAACTTGCGGCGATGCTAGGTCCGTCCGCTCGCGGCGCGCAAGACGGGGTGCGCGATGCCGAAACGACCGAGCCGTTCCAGCGCCGGTGGGATTCAGACGATGGAAAGCGGTCTCAGGACTGCGCCGGGATCTCCGCCGTCCGACCGTACAGCTCGCCGTAGGCCCACACGTCGATGTCGGGCGGCTCCATCCCGAGCGTCGTGATCGCCGTGCAGATCTGGCTGCGATGATCGGTCCCGTGGTGAAGCGCCTGTGCGATCCGGATCCCTTTCGGCGTGTGGAACTCGGATCCATCCTCCTGCGGGGTGACCTCGACCGCATCGGGGTCGATGTCGCCTTCGATGATGCGGGTCCACGCTTGGCTGTTCCGCTCCATGACGGCGTGGATCTCCGCGAGATTCATCTGCTCCTCGTCGACCCGGAAGGCCGTATCGTCGGTCATCCTGGACAGGTACCACGCATCTGCTCCGACCACGTGGCGCGCTGTGTCGAGGATCGACCCGTACGTTCCCGGAACCGTCGTCGCGAGCTGGTCGGCAGTGAGCTCGAGGCAGACGTCGAGCAATCGGAGCGTCGCCCACACGTGGTGGCCGAACGCGTCGCGTAGGACCGCTCCGTTCACGGGCGCACCGTAACAAACAGACGACGCGCGATTACGAGAGCGATCGAAGGTGAACGGCTAGCGCGCTGAGGTCGCGTTCGCCGAGACCGGCGCTGATGGCCTCATCGACGGCTTCGCGGTTGATCATGGCCTGCTTCAGCGGCAGGCCCACGTCGTCGGCCAGACCGAGGATCAGATCGAGGTCCTTCGCCACCAGCTCGAGGCTAAACGCGACGGGCGTGTCGTCCGGACGTTCGTAGGCAGCGCGCTTGTACAGGACGAACGGCGCCGCCGCCGCCCCCGAGGCGAACACCTCGTACGCCTCCGATCGGTCGACGCCGGCGCGTTCGGCGAGGACCAGCGACTCCGAGAGAGCGACGTTGAGGCCGTGGACGAGCCCGTTGACCGCGAGCTTCATCGTCGCCCCCGCACCGAGGGCGCCGACGTGCAGGATCTTGCCCGCGAGGGCCTCGAGCACGGGACGACCTCGGTCGAGCGTTGCCCCGTCGCCCCCGACCATGATCGTTAGGTTCCCCGCCTCTACGAGCGACACGCTGCCGGAGACCGGCGCGTCGAGGTAGCCGGCGCCCCGAGCGAGCACCCGCTCGCCGACCCGGCGGGTCGTGACGGGGGAGATCGTGCTCATCTCCAACACGACCTGCGACTCATGCAACGCATCGGTCGTCTGCCCAAAGACGGACTCGACCGCGGCGTCGTCCGCGAGGCTGCTGACGACGACATCCGCGTCGCGGATCGCTTCGGTCGGGCTATCGGCGACGTTCGCGCCGGCAGACGCTGCCACGTGCGCGACCTTTCCGCTCGATCGATTCCACGCCACGACGTCGAAGCCGGCGCGCGACAGCGTTCCGACCATGGCGCCGCCCATCCGTCCGGTGCCCAGAACGGCGACGGTGGTCATGTGCCTACAGAGGAAGAGACCAGCCGGCGTCCACCCTGAGCTCCGCGCCGACGATCGAGGGGTTCTCCAGCATCATGACGGCCGCGTCGACGATGTCCTGCATCTGAACCAGACGCCCGGTCGTCGTTCGTGCGCGATGTCCGTGGAGCGCTTCGGTCTTCCCACCCCAGAACGGGCTGTCTTCAACGATTCCCGGATGGATCGCGTTCACTCGGATCGGCGCGAGCTCGAATGTGAGCGACCGCACGAGGCCGTCGACGCCATGGTTGATCGTCGTGACCGTCATCGAGCCGGGGTAGGGGTGTTCCTTCGCCAGCCCGCCGAAGATGAGGATGGACGAGTCGTCTCGGAGCCGATCCATCAGCACGTGCACGACCTCGGTGTAGCCGACGAGCTTGAGGGTCACCAGTCGGATGGCCGCGTCCACGTCGTAATCGCGCATCGTGTTCTGGTCGCGCTGGACGCCGGCGAGCACGAGCCGGTGGACCTCGCCGACACCGCGGAGCGCGTCCGCGATCTCGTTCGGCCGCGACAGGTCGAGTGCGACCCCCGTCGTCTTCCCGCCGAGCTCATCGGCGACCTCTTTCACGCGCGCCTCGTCGCGTCCGGTGATCACCACATCGCGGTCGGCATCCGCATAGTGGCGAGCCACCTCCTTGCCCAGACCGGCCGTCGCACCGACGACCACCACCACGCCATCGCTCATTCCCGCACCGCCTCCGTCAGTTCGGTCAGCGCCTGTTGCAGGTAATCCCAGTCGCGCGCGAATCGGTACGAGTGCCTGGCCGGTGGCTGCGGCGCCTGCGTCTCGAGCCATCGCACAGTTCCGGGTCCAGGGTTCGTGAACGAATGCACGCATCCCACGCCCGCCCATGCGACGTCACCGGGCTCGAGCCGGTACTGAGCGCCGTCGAACGTCGCGTCGACCAGGCCGTCCAGGATCAAGTAGGTCTCCTCGAGCGGGTGGTCGTGCGGGCCGACGACACCGCGCGTCTCGTACTGCACCATGAACATCGTCGACAGGTTCGCGCCGAGATCGGTGTCCACCATCATCTTCACGGTGATGCCGCTGTACACGAGCAGAGCCGTCCGCATGCTCGCGGAGAGGGCCAGCATCTCCTGACGTTGGTTCCCCACGTCCATGTTCGCGGGGTCGATGTGACCGAACGAACGCGTTCGCGGATCGCGCGGATCGACGGGCACGGGGTCGGCGTCGGCGAGCTCCGGGACGAAGTAGGTGTCGCCGTGATGCGCGCGCCGGGGGACCGGGGCCGTCATCGCGGCCCAGCGCGCCGTCGTCGTCCCTTCGTTCCGCAATGCGTGCGTGATGCCGACGGGGATCACGCCGTAATCGCCCGGTCGCATGAGCACGGCCGCGCCGGGAGTCCGCCACACGACCTCGCCCTCCAGGACGTAGAGGCTCTCTTCGAATGAGTGAACGTGTGGGTCGATACGGCCGCCCGGGTCCATCTCGCCGAGGGCGAACCCAGTGTGAACCGATCCGGCGGTCTCGTCGACGACCGTCCACCTCCGGAATCCTTGAACGTGCGGCTCGTACAGCGGAGGGACGTCGTACGTGGCGTCCGCGCGGCTCCGGACAACGTGGCTCGGGCTCACGAGCGCTTCCCCCTGGCGGACCGGCCTCGATGGGGTCGTCATCCCATCGACGCCTCGACCCGTTCCACGATCACGTCGGTTGACGGGATCGCCAGGTCCTCGAGCGCGTCGGTGGAGGGCAGCGGGATGTGCGGTGTCGTGATACGGACGACAGGACCGTCGAGGTCGTAGAAGACCTCTTCCGCGACGATCGATGCGACCTCTGCGCCCCACCCGCAGAGCCGCGGGCTCTCCTCGACGGTCACGAACCGCCCGGTCTTGGACGTCGACGCGAGGATCGACTGGGTGTCGAGCGGGACGAGCGAACGTACGTCGATGACCTCGGCGCCGATGCCGTCCGCAGCGAGTCGTTCGGCAGCCTCCATCGCTCGATGGACCATCGAGCCCAGCGCGCAGATCGTCACGTCGGATCCCTCGCGACGCACGGTGGCCGCGCCGAGCCGGTCGACGATCTCGCCGTCGGGAACGTCGGCCTTCATCGCGTACAGCGCTTTCGGCTCGACGACGATCACCGGATCGGGATCGCGAACGGCCGCGGCGAACAGCCCGATCATGTCGGTTGGGTTCGACGGGACGACGACCTTGAGTCCCGGGATCGCCATCGCCCATGCCTCGGCGCTCTGCGAGTGCTGAGCGCCGAAGCGGACGCCGCCGCCGTTCGCCGTCCGGATCACCAGCGGAAGGGCGACCTGTCCATTCGTCATGTACCGCGTCTTCGCGATCTGATTGGCGATCATGTCCCAGCACACGGCGAAGAAGTCACTGAACATGATCTCTGCGATCGGTCGGAGGCCGTTCATGGCTCCGCCCATCACGGCGCCGACGATCGCCTGTTCGGAGATCGGTGTGTCCCGAACGCGACGCGGACCGAACCGCTCGAGCAGTCCCTCCGTCGTCTTGAAGACTCCGCCCGCTGCCGCGACGTCCTCGCCAATGAAGTAGACGGTTTCGTCGCGCTCCATCTCCTGCGCGATCGCGCGTGAGACCGCCTCTCGGTAGGTCAGTTCCGCCACTCGGAACCTCCGTCCGCCCACAGCTCGGTGAGGAGCGTCGAGCGGTCGGGCGGCGGCCCCGCCTGCGCCTCCGCGGTGGCGTCGTCGACGACGCGCTCGGCCGCGCGATCGATCCCGTCGAGCGTGCTCGCGTCGACGCCGTCGGTAATCAATCGCTCGCGGAGCGAGGGGATCGGATCGCGGGCCACCCACTCGGCGACCTCCTCTTCCGGCCGGTACTTGGCGGGGTCCGCGCGCGAATGGCCACCGTGGCGGTACGTCCGCGCCTCCACCAACGACGGACCGTCCCCGCTCCGAGCGAGGTCCACCGTTCGCCGGGCGACCGCGTGCATCTGGTCGGGGTCGTTGCCGTCGACGAGGATCGGCTCGAGGGCGTACGCGCTCGCGCGGTCGGCGGCCGGGTTCTCGACGGCCGTCACCGAACGGATCGGCGTGTACTCCATGTACAGGTTGTTCTCGCAGACGAACACAACCGGGAGTTTCCACACCACGGCGAAGTTGAGCGCCTCGTGGAACGCGCCGATGTTGGTCGTCCCGTCACCGAAGAAGCACACGACGACCTGTCCAGTCTCCCGTTCCTTCGCCGCCCACGCCGCGCCGGCGGCGATCGGCATGTGCGCGCCGACGATCGCGTAGGACCCCATCGCGCCCTTCGACACATCGGTGAGGTGCATCGAGCCGCCCTTACCGCCGCAGATACCGTTCGCCCTGCCGAGCAGCTCGGCCATGAGGGCGGACATCGGTGCACCGCGGAGCAGCGTGTGGACGTGACCGCGATACGTGCAGTACACGAGGTCGTTCGGCTGCAGGACCGCCGCGTAGCCGGCGGCGATCGCCTCCTGACCGAGCGCCAGGTGCGATGTGCCTTTGACCAGCCCTTGCAGGAACAGGTCGTGCACGCGCCGCTCGAACAGACGAGCCTCGACCATCATCCGGTAGATATCGAGCCGAACGGCTTCGTCGGTCCGCGGCTTGTCGCTGCGAGAGCGAAGGGCCTTGCTCATGTCAGTACTCGTTGGCGACCATCAGCTCTTCGCACGGGAACAGCGTGATGACCTTGGGGCCCGACTCGGTCACCACGACCTCTTCCTCGATCCGCGCCGCCGATCGCCCATCGGTTGCCGGGCAGTACGTCTCGAGGGCGAAGAGCATGCCCTCCCTGAGCTCGATCGGTTCCTCGAACGAGTTCAACCGGCTGATGATCGGACGCTCGTGGAGGCCGACGCCGACCCCGTGCCCGAACTGCAGGCCGAACGCGTCGAACTCGTCCTTGAACCCGAACTCCTCCGCCTTCGGCCACACCGCCGCGATCTGATCGGTCGTGTTGCCCGGCTTCACCAGGTCGATGGCCGCGTCCATCCACTCGCGCGAGCGGGTGAACGCGTCGCGCTGGGCTTGCGTCGCACGACCGACGACGAACGTGCGGTAGTAACAGGTCCGGTAGCCGTTGTTCACGTGGATGATGTCGAAGTACGCCTGGTCGCCGGGGCGGATCAGCCGGTCCGAGAAGACGTGGGGGTGCGGGCTGCAGCGCTCGCCGGCGATCGAGTTGATGGCTTCGACGAACTCCGAGCCCATCTCGAAGAGGCGGGCATGCGCGAGTGCAACGACGTCGCTCTCGCGCACGCCCGGCTTCAGGAACTCGAAGATGTCCTGGTAGACGCCGTCGACCATTGCGCAGGCCTGCGTAAGCAGCGTGATCTCGTCGGGGCTCTTGATCTCCCTCGCGAGCATCATCGCCTGTTGGCCGTCGCGGACATCGATCCCGGCCCGCTGCAGCTCGAGGAACACCGACGTCTCGGCCACGTCGACCCCCAGGGGCATGTCGCCGACCCCGTTGTCCTTGAGCACCGACCGGATCTCCTCGGCGGCGCGGCGTTGCAGCCCGACAGCCGGCGAGATCGCGCCCTGCAGCCCGGTATTCCCGCCGACGGCGTTCGTCTCGTCGTACAGCTGCGGCAGCTGCAATCGGTGCGCGCGTGCCGCCGATCCGAAGTCCCAGATGCGCGGCGGACCCGTGCGCGTCACGAGCGCGTACCGTTCGCCTTTGTTGAATGCCCAGTACCCGATGTGGGTGCTCGTCGCGTAGCGGATGTTGCTGGTCTCGAACAGCAGGACGGCGCCCAGGTCGGAGGCGTCGAGCTGCTCGCGGACGCGCGACAGCCGGTACTCGCGGAGGCGCCCGAAGTCGACGCGGTTCTCCCAATCGACGCCGTGAAGACCCGGCGATGGCGTCGTCGCAACGGGGAATCCATCCATGCCCGGCACCTCCCTCGAGCGTCCGGCCGGCGCGTACCGGAAAGCGGGACTGCACGATATTGGGCCGGAGCGTCCCACGTCATCCGGCCCACCCGCAAGTCACCGGCTGCATCGTCCAGTGATACGCGACGGTCGTTCAGCACGAGTGGAAGGAATGTCGCGTGTTAGGGTGCGCGGAAGGCAGGGGGGATGTGTGACGGGTGAGCTTGGCGAGATCGGTTCACGCCTTCGCGAGGAGCGGGAACGCGTCAGGATCAGCCAGCGCGAGCTCGCACGACGACTCGGCGTCTCGGCCAGCCTGATATCGCAGATCGAATCCGGACAATCCAAGCCCTCGGTCAGCACGCTGTACGCGATCGTCTCGGAGCTCGGCGTCTCGCTCGATCACGTGTTTCAAGTCCATCGCCACGAGGCGGCCGTGGCGATCGCCGGCGGGACTACGACAGTTGAGGGATCGGCGCCGGGATCGGTGGTGCGCTCGGAGGAGCGACACGCGCTCGACCTGGCCTCCGGCGTCCGGTGGGAGCGTCTCACCAGCGACGACGAGGACGTCGACTTTCTCCATGTGATCTACGACGTTGGAGGGTCGTCGTCTCCCGACGACCGGCTCATGCGACACCCCGGACGAGAGTACGGCTACATCATCTCCGGACGGCTCGGCGTCCAGCTCACGTTCGAGCGGCACGAGCTCGGACCGGGCGACTCGATCTCCTTCGAGTCCACGCAGCCGCATCGGCTGTGGAACCTCGGCGACGAGCCGGTCCACGGGATCTGGTTCGTCGTTGGTCGCGACGGCTGACCGTAACTCGCTTCGACATCCCGCGCGAAAGAGCGTGGCCGCGCGGTGTGCAGCAACGCTGTTCCCATCGTGCTCCCGCTGACGTTGATCGCCTGCGTCAGGCACGGTTCCGGGCGGCAGGGGTCCCTGGCGCGCCCGGAGGAAGATGTGTAGCGTTGCTGAACGGTGGGGGGGCACTCGGTCGTCACTAAGGGCTGTCGCGGCGGAATAGCGCCGGAGTTTGACGTCCGCGGTCATCGGTCCCATCAGGTCCGATCCCCATCCACGCAGTGACGAGCCGCACCCTGCTCCGCGGCGGATGCGTCCTCACGCTCGGGAAGAAGACGCCGAACTTCGCCACCGCCGACGTGCTGATCGAGGACGGCCGGATCGCCGAGGTCGGCTCCGGCGTTCGCGCCCGCGATGCCGAGAACGTCGACGCCAGCGAAACGATCGTCATGCCGGGCTTCGTCGACACCCACCGCCACACGTGGCGGTCGTTGTTCAGGAACCTGGGCGACGCGTCGACGAACGGCGCGGTCGTGGACCCAGCGAAGCTCGGCGGTCAACTCCAACCCGATGACGTGTACGCGGCGACGCTTGTCGGCTTGCTGGGCGCGGTCGAAGCCGGGATCACCACGGTGGTCGACTGGTCGGATCTCCCGGTCGACCCGGCGCTCGCCGCCGCAGCGCTTCAGGCTCACGCCGACGCGGGCGCGCGAACCGTGTTCGTTCGCGGTCTCGTCGAGGCTTCGAACGGCGGCCTGCGCATGCCGACCCGAGCCGGCATCACGCGCATGCGTGAGGAAGTGGGACCGAGGACGACGATCGCCCTCGGGCTCGACCTGACCTCGGACGGTGTCCGTTCTGACGGCGATCCGGTGGCGCTCTCGCGTGAACTCGGAATGCGCATCCACATCCACGGCGGCTCGAACGTTCCCGGATCAAACGCCATCGCACGGCTGGCAGAGCGAGGCGTGCTGGGATCGGACGTGACGCTCGTTCACCCGTTCGGGCTCGATGACGCGGCGGCGAGGGCGCTGGCGTCGTCCGGCACGTCCGTCTCGGTGACGCCGTCGAGCGAGATGGCCGGTGGACTCAGGGCGCCGCCCATCCAATTGCTGATCGATCACGACGTCCGGCCGGCCCTTGGCGTGGACGACGAGCGCGTCGCCCCCGGGGACCTGTTCGCGCAGATGCGCGAGACGATTTCCCTGCAACACGCCGTCGTGTTCGACCGAAAGCTCGCGGGGAAGGCCGCGCTTCCGAAATTGATGAGCACTCGCGACGTCATCCGGTTCGCGACGATCGATGGAGCGGTGGCGGCCGGGCTGCACACGGTCACAGGATCGCTCGAGCCTGGCAAGCAGGCCGACGTTGTCGTTCTCCGGACAGACCGGCCGAACATCTACCCGATCAACGACCCCATCGGTGCGGTGGTGTGGGGGATGGATACGTCGAACGTTGGCTGGGTCTTCGCCGCGGGACGCGCGCTGGTGCGGGACGGAGTCCTCGACGCCGATGTCGAGCGCGCCCGCGCGTTGGCCATGTCCGCCCGAGAGCGTGTCGCAACCGCCGGGGTTCTCGTCGTGCGTTCTGGGGCGGGAGGTGACGGATGATCGAGCAGCGCAAGCCGACACCCTCGTCCGCGTTGACGTCGTTCGTCGTGGCGTCCCGGTACTTGCCCGTGTACATCGCGCTCCTCGTGCTCGTGATCGTCGCCTCGATCTGGGCTCCAGCCACACTCGGTCGTGTCGCCGTCCGTGCCATCGCTCCTTATGGAGCGGTCCTGGGCATCGTTGCCCTTGGTCAGATGTTGGTCGTCATGACCGGCGGGATCGACCTCAGCGTCCCAGGCACGATGAGTCTGGCGGCCGTCATCATGGTCGGTGTCGGGGACGGCTCGAACGAGAACATCGTGGTCGCCGTTGTCACCGCGATCGCCGTCGCAGCGACGATCGGACTCGTCAACGGCATCCTGATCGGCGGGTTCAAGCTGAACGCCCTCATCACCACGCTCGCCGTGGGTCTCATCGTGATCGGCGTGGTGAACCGCTACGGAGGTACCTTCCCGGTTTCAAGCCCCGTGCCACGCGGTCTCTCCGAGTGGACATCCAACCGCATCCTCGGCGTGAGCCCTGTGTTCTGGGGTGGCGCCGCGCTCACCATCGTCCTGATCCTCGGCCTTCGCTATACGGCGATCGGTCGAAGGTTCCAAGTGGTGGGGGCCAACCCGGTGGCCTCCCACGTGGTCGGGGTCAGGGTGAACTTGAACCAGATCCTGGTCTACGTCGTGGCCGCCGTCTTCTATGCGCTTGCGGGAGTCGCGCTCGCAGGACTGCTGCGCACTCCCGGGGTCGCGGTCGGAAGGTTGTATCTCCTCGGCCCGATCGCTGCAGTGGTGATCGGAGGCGCCTCCCTCACCGGAGGGCTGGCAAGCCCGTTGTCGACGTTCGTCGCCGCGATCTTCCTCACCGGTCTCAACCAGATGTTGCGAACGATGGGCCTGCCCACGTCGCTCCAATTCGTGGTGTTCGGACTGGTGATCATCGGCGGCATGCTCGTCTCGGGAGATCGCATCATCCGCGGTGTCGAGCAGGTGCTTCGAGAACGGAGACGCCCGGATGCCTCGCAGCCGCCGGCCGTCCATCGTTCGGATTGACCAACGGCCAAGAAGGGGGGGACATGTGACGAACACGATCGATCCCCGACGGAGATCGGCCCATTCAGGGAGGAGGAACATGCACCGGATCAGGATCGCCGCGGTCATCGCGGCACTTGCGTTGGTGGCGGCCGCGTGCGGTGGGGGCGATGACGATGACGGGACACCCACGGGACCCGCACAAACTGGCACCGCCACCGGCGCCACCGGACCACTTGCGGAGTTCGGCGAGAGCACCGATGCCGACACCGCGTTGATCGACAAGGCGCTTGGCCCCGTGGAACCGTCGGACGAGGCGAGCTGGAACATCATCTTGGCGTCCGTGGCCAGGGCCGATCAGGACCTCGATCAAGCCACCATCGACAAGGCGATGGAGTGTTGGAACAACCAGGAGTGCGACACGGGAACCGGCGGTGACCTGATCATGGGCTACGCCGACGGCGGCGGAGACACAGTGAACGTGTGGCGCGCCGTGAGCCACATGGAGGCTATCCTCCAGGCGCTGACCTACGACGAGATCGGGACCATCGTCTCCACCGAGGCCGATTTCGACCCCGACCCCGCCGTCCACGCCAACGACATACGGTTCCTGATCCAGCGAGGGGTCGACTTCATCGTCGGTTATCCCGACATGGGTATCGCCATCGCCGACGCCATCAAGGAGGCCGACGACGCCGGCATCCCGTACGTTCCGTTCTCCGCGGGCTGGGTCGGTCTTCCCGGTCAAGAAGGGGCGCTCACTCCCGGCGAGGACTACCTCAGCGTCGTGGGAGAGGATCTGTGTGCCCTCGGCAACAGCTTCGCCGAGGTCCTCAACGAGGGTGTCGGCAACGGCGAAGTGGCGCTCCTCGGAGGAACCCCCGGCAACGCGCTGTCGCTCGGCTGGCAACAGTGCGCGGTGGACGCCCTTGCCGATGGCGTCGACCTGGTCAACCCGCCGGCCAACGAGAACAGCACGACCGGTGATACCAGTTGGTTCCCACCGGCGATCCCCGGTGTCTATCAAGGGTTGCTGACGACGAACCCCGACATCAGAGGTTGGGCCTACGAGTACGCCGACGGTATGTACATCGGCCTGCAGACCTACGAGGACCTCGGGATCCCGGTCAAGAACCTGACCGTCGCGTTGCGCACGGACGAGCAGAACCTGTTCTGTGACTGGGCGGAGCGGGACGAGCCCTCCTACAACATCTTCTACTCGGCGGGAGGGAACTTCCAATCACGGATCGGCGTCACCGCGGCGATGATGTCGCTCAAGGGAGCCGAGATCCCGGCGGAGGTCGTCGTGCCACACGTGATGCGGCAGGTGACGGAGGACGACTGCGATCCCAACCGTGTCCACGAGGCCGTTTCGGGCACGTCGCTGGTTCCGGATCCGGTCCTGCAGCTGATGTTCGGCGGCTGACTTGGAGAAAGGCGATACCGGAGGAGGGTCGGCCTTCCCCCGTGTGGTCCTCGAGCTGCGCCGCGTCTCGCGGCAGTTCGGGGCCGTTCGGGCGCTGACCGACGTGAGCTTCGACTGTCGCGCCGGCGAGGTCCACGCGGTCGTCGGCGAGAACGGGTCGGGGAAGTCGACCCTCCTCGGCATCGCGAGCGGGTTCATCGACCCCGATGTGGGGACGGTCGAGATCGGCGGTCGGCCGCTTCGCCGCGACTCCCCGGCTTTGGCCCAGAAGCTCGGTCTGGCCATGGCATACCAGGACACGTCGCTGATCCTTCCGGAACCGGTGAAGAACAACCTGTTCCTGGCCGCCCCCGACGACCAGCGGCCGCCGTTTTGGCGGAGGAAGAAGTGGGCCAGGAGGCTTCTGGCCGAGTTCGACCTCGACCTCGAGCTGTTCCCGGACGCTCCGGCCGGCTTTCTCAGCCTTGCCGACCGCCAGCTCTTCGAGGTCGCGAAGGCGCTGGTGACCAACCCGAAGGTACTCTTGCTCGACGAGCCAACCACCGCGCTCGGGCCGCACGAGGTGGAAGCGTTGCACCGGACCGTCACCGCCTGCAGCCGTCGCGGCGTCGGGGTGGTGTACGTGAGTCATCGACTGCCCGAGGTGCTCGAGATCGCCGACCGGATCACCGTCCTTCGGGACGGTCGGAACCAGGGCACGTTCGACGCGAAGACCACGTCGGAGCCGGCACTGGTCGAGTTGATCGTTGGTCGTCCATTCGAGGCGGCTTTCCCCCCACCGGCCCTCAACGTGGACGAGCGTCGCGGGGTGCTCGAAGTCGACGGTCTTCAGGGTCAGTCGTTCGGGCCGGTCAGCTTCACGTTGGACCGAGGTGAGATCGTCGGGGTCGCCGGTGCGGAAGGCAACGGGCAGCTTCAGCTCTTCGACTGTTTGGCGGGCCGCCAACCGCCGAAGGCAGGACGCATCGTCTGCGATGGCAAGGAATTGTCGCTGATCTCGACCCATGAGGCTGTCGGCGCAGGGATGATGCTGCTGCCGGGCGATCGCCGGCGCGAAGCGCTGATGTCGGTGCTCGGCGTCAAGGTGAACGCGACGATCCAAGCTTTGCGCCGATTCTCGGTGTTCGGTCTGTTGAGGAGACGCAGGGAGCGGCGCGTCGTCACCGATCTCGTCCGCCAGTTGGAGATCCGCACGCCGTCCCTCGAGCAACCGGTCGAGTTCCTCTCCGGGGGCAACCAGCAGAAGGTCTCGGTTTCCCGCACGTTCCTCAAGGAGCCGGCAGTGATCCTCGCGTACGAACCCACGCAGGGCGTCGACGTCGGTTCCCGCTTCGACATCTACAAGGCCCTTCGCACTCGCACCAATGCCGGAACGGCGATGCTCGTCAAGTCGAGCGACCCTCTCGAGCTCTCCGGGCTGTGCGACCGAGTGCTCGTCATGTCCCGGGGTCAGATCGTCGAGGAGATCCCCGGCGATGAGCTCGACGAGCTGCGCATCGTCGAGGCGGTGGTCAGAGGGCCTGGTCTCTCCAAAGCGGGACGTTCGCCCCTCGGCATCGCGATGCCGAAGGCATCCAGGTCGAACGGCCGGAGATGAGCAACCGCATCGACACGGCGCGACGCGCCGTCCGGAAGCTCATCCGCGATGCCCGCGACAAGAACAAGTGGCGGAAGATCGTCAGGTTCCGCCTGTGGATGCCCGTCGGGCTGCAGATCCTGCTGGTCGCCGGGTTGCTCCTGTATACGAACTCGCGGTTCCCGGGCTTCGTCAACGCCTACAACGTCAACCAGATCCTCATCCTGGCGCTGCCGTTGATCGTGGCTGCGATGGCCCAGACCCATGCCCTGCTCGTCGGGTATCTCGATCTCTCGGTCGGGGGGATGATCGGCCTCGGCGTCGTCATCGCTTCGTTCCTGATCGGCGCCGACGCCTCCGCCGCGCAGATCGTGATGGGTATCGGCGTCATCCTTCTGTGTGGGGTCGCGCTCGGCCTCGTCAACGCTCTGCTCATCAAGGGACTGAAGATACCCTCGATCATCGCCACCCTGGCGACATTGAGCATCCTGGACGGGATCTCGCTGACGTTGCGACCGACGGCGCAGGGGATCATCAGCCCCGAACTGGCGTCGACGCTCAAGGCGAGCCTCGGTCCGCTCCCCGTGGCCTTCATGGTCATCCTGGTTGGAGCAGGTCTGGCGGATCTGTGGCTCCATGGATCGGGCTCAGGACTTGCATTGAGAGCGGTGGGCTTCGACGAGCGGGCGGCCAAGCGCGGCGGAGTCAGAACCAACTGGGTCAGGGTTCGTGCCCTCGTCTTGTCGGCTCTTCTGGCGGCAGTGGCGGCGTTCTTCGTCATGGCCCGATCCCCGATCGGCAACGCCACGATCGGCTCGACGTTCGCGTTGAACAGCATCACCGCCGCCGTCCTCGGAGGCGCTTCGCTCGCGGGCGGCCGGGCCACGTTCCTCGGCGGGACGGTTGCTGCGATCCTCCTCGCGCTCATCGTCACCGTCCTGCCATATCTCGGTCTGTCACCTGACGATGGACCGATGATCATCGGCGTCCTTGTCCTGCTCGGCATCGTGCTGTTCCAGCTCGGCGACATCAAGGAGCTCGTGAAGCGGAACTACAAGCGAGCGCGTCGCCTGGTGATCGGCAGCCGGCCGTCGAAGGCCGCCGAGATCCCGCGGCTGTACACGTCGATGGACTTTCGCGTCTCGCCGACGCACAGGACGCTGATCCGCGGCGGAAACGTGTTGAGCATGGACGCGAAGGTCGGTGACGTCGCCGCAGGCGACGTCCTCATCGACGGCGACAGGATCCTCGCCGTCGGACGCGATCTGTCGAACGGGGAAGTCGACGTGATCGACGCGTCCGGCATGATCGTCATGCCGGGGTTCGTCGACACCCACCGTCACATCTGGGAGGGCCTGCTGCGGAACATCGGAACCGACGTTCCGCTCGAGGGTCGTTCGAGCTACATCTCGTACGTTCTGCACAAGCTCGCGCCGGCGTATCGCCCCCAGGACGCCTATGTCGGCGACCTCATCTCGGCGCTCGGTGCGATCGACGCGGGGATCACGACGCTCCTCGACTGGTCGCACATCCAGGGCTCTCCGGCTCACACGGATGCGGTGATCCAAGCGCTCAAGGACTCGGGGCTCCGAGCGGTGTTCGCGTACGGGTTCCCGTGGTGGGGCAAGTGGGAGGAGCGTCAGCCGAGCTGGTTCGTTCGGGCGGCGAACGAGCACTTCTCCACGAACGACCAGATGCTGACGCTTGCGCTCGCGGCACCCGGACCGGAGTTCACCGACTTCGAGGTTTCACGCGATCACTGGAAGCTCGCGCGCGAGGCCGGTGCGCGGATCACGACGCACGTCGGCGTCGGATCGTACGGCCAAGACGGCAAGGTCCAGGAGATGGGGGAGGCCGGCCTCCTTGGACCCGACACGACGTACATCCACTGCACGACGCTGAACGACACCGAGATCCAGATGATCGTCGACTCCGGCGGGACCGTCTCGCTCGCGTCGCCCGTCGAGATGATGATGGGTCACGGGATGCCGCCGATCCAAAAGTTCCTCGATCGCGGCTTGCGGCCGAGCCTCAGCGTCGACGTCGAGACCAACGTGCCGGCAGACATGTTCAATCAGATGCGTTCGGTGCTCGCGCTTCAGCGCGCGATGGCGGCCACGCACGGGAAGTCGCCGATCACACCTGCCGAGGTGCTCGCCTGCGCGACGATCGACGGCGCGAAGGCGAACGGCCTCGACGCGAAGACGGGGTCGCTTACGCCCGGGAAGCAGGCGGACGTCATCCTCTTACGGACCGATCGGATGAACGTCACGCCGCTGAACGATCCCGCGACCGCAGTCGTGGCCGGGATGGACACCGGTAACGTCGACACGGTGATGATCGCCGGTCGCGTGATGAAGCGCCACGGCAAGCTTCTCCACGTCGACTGGGCCGCCGTGAAGCGCGCGGCCGCGGACTCCCGGGATCACGTCATCGCGAAATCAGGGTTCAGGCTGCCGTCGATCTGACGCCCGCTCGCCATTCGGGCGCTCAAGCGGCGAGGCGATCAGGCAGCCGTGGATCGCGAGCGAGGGACGAGCGCGTCCGCGACGAGTCGCAGCCGTTCAGGTCGGAGCCGGTAGAAAGCCCACCGCCCTCGTTGCTCGCGGTCGACGAGTCCGGCATCGGTGAGGACGCGAAGGTGATGGCTGACCGTCGGCTGCGACACGCCCACCGCGGGGGTGAGGTCACACACGCACGCTTCCGACGTGCTCGCGAGAAGACTCACGATCTGGAGACGTACGGGATCGGCAAGGACGCCGAGCGCCTCCGCCATGCGGCCCGCCTCATCGGCGGAGAGCGGGGCCGGCCCCAGAGGGGTGCAACACGCGTCGAGCTGGGCGATCTTCTTCCGCATGGCCGACATATTGACGACGGTCGATGTATATGTCAACGTATCGATGCGAATCGATATGTGCGTTGAAGCTTTCTCGAAGGGTGGTGAAGCGATGCGGCTGGATCCCTGCTGTCCGGACTGCCCGGAGTGCCCGCCGGACTGCTGCTGAACGGCGACGGAGCACCAGGAGACGAGTCTCTCGACTTCTGGAGGCAGCTAGGCTTTGCGCACTGCCTTCTTCACGAGCGCGGCGATCTTCTTCTCTTCGGCGGGGGTCAACTCCTCCAGCGCGAAGGCGGTCGGCCACATCTTGCCTTCGTCGAGGTTCGCCGCGTCCTGGAAGCCGAACGTCGAGTACCTCGATTTGTATTGATCCCCACTTTGGAAGAAGCAGACGACCTTGCCGTCCTGGTTGACATACGCGGGCATCCCGTACCAGGTTTTCGGCGACAGGTCCGGCGCGGTGGCCTTGATGATGGCATGGAGCCGCTTGGCCATGGTGCGATCCGGTCCCGGCATCGTGGCGATCTTCTCGAGCACGGCCTTTTCCCCGGCCGCCCTGTCCTTCTTCCAGCGCTCCTCTGCCTTCAGCTCTCGGGCTCGCTCCTTCATCGCCGCTCGTTCCTCGGCCGAGAACCCCGTGTACGCCGTGCCGGTCGTGCGCTTGGCCGACGTCTTTTTGCTCTTCGTGGCGGCCTTCCGCTCAGCCATCGCGGAGCATCTCCTCGTGTCGAATGTTCGTTCCTATGTGTCCTGAAGCAGCCCGAGGACGTTCCCGTCGGGGGTCGGTGACGGTGGCCACCAAGCGACCACCCCCGACATCGCGGGCTGTGTCTTTCAGGGAGGCGCCCGCGGCGGTCACCTCGGCCAGCTTCGCCTCGATATCCGACACGTGCCAGTAGGCCACCGGTGAAGTCATGCCCTGCTGCCCTCCACCCGGCACCAGTCCGATGTGCTGGCCCTCGGCTTCGAAACCGACGTAGTAGGAGCTCTCAGTCTGCGGTGGCACGCCGAGCAGGGCCGCGTACGTCGCCGAGGCCTTCGCCACGTCGGAGACGGGATGCAGAACGGTCTTGACCACTTCAGTGGTAGAGCCGGTCATGTTCCCTCCTCCAGTCTCGGTGGTGTGTCCTTGGCCCTCATGCTAGGTGCGGCTCCGCGACCGGCGCTTCTCGATTCCTGATCGCTTGCCCCCCGTCTCCGAGGTACGAGACCCGACCCCAGGTGAGGTCCAACACCACGGCATCACTCGTCGGCCTTAGCGGAGCTCCTGGATACGGATCAGGTTGCCCGCTGGATCGCGGACGGCGCAGTCGCGAACGCCGTAGGGTTGGTCGATAGGTTCCTGGACGATGTCGACTTCGCGTGCCTGCAGGCGTTCGAACGTGCGGTCCAAGTCCTTCGTGGCAAGGTTGATTCCCGCGTACGTGCCCTTGGCCATCATCTCGGCGATGGTGCGGCGCTCGTCGTCGGTGATGCCGGGGTTGGCGGCCGGCGGGTGCAGCACGATCGACGTGTCGGGCTGGTCGGCCGGGCCGACGGTGATCCAGTGCATCCCCGCGTACTCGACGTCGTTGCGGACCTCGAAGCCGAGCGTGTCGCGGTAGAAGGCCAAGGCTGCGTCCGGATCGTCCTGCGGGAGGTAGCTCGAGTGAATGGTGATGTCCATGGCGTTCAGGCTAGCTGCGGCTCGGTGACCGACGCTTCTCGATTCCTGATCGGTCTGGTCACCTGTTTCGCCACGCACGGCGGGATCCCCGCCATCGGGCGCGGCTGTTGGCGCCGATAGACGCTGGGCGGCACCCCCACCAGCTCGGTGAAGCGGGTGCTGAACGTGCCCAGCGAGGAGCAGCCGACCTCGAAGCAGACCTCGGTCACGCTGAGCTCGCCGCGACGCAGCAGCGCCATAGCGCGCTCGATGCGGCGCGTCATCAGGTAGCTGTACGGCGACTCGCCGTAGGCGAGCCGGAACTGGCGGCTGAGGTGCCCGCCCGACATGTGTACCCCGCGGGCGAGCGCCTCGACGTCCAACGGCTGCGCGTAGTCCCGGTCGATCCGGTCGCGCACGCGACGGAGTTGCGCGAGGTCGCGCAGGTGCTGAGTTTCGGCGGATCTGTTCGTCACCGCCGAATGGTGTCACGGCACGCCGGCCGTTGCTTCCTCTAGCCGATCGCGAGACCGCCACATCCTGCGATACCGGCCTTCGCCGCCAGGCCACGTTCGTCTCGGACGTTCCCGCGAAGGCTTCGCAAGGCGTTGTCGACCTTGGAGTTGTCAGCGCCGATCACGCTCTCCAAGCGCGTGATCGACGCGTTTGTCTTCTCGAATGCGGAAAGGAACTTGCTCACCGCGGCGGCCTCTTGTTGGGATCGGTCGACGGCGCGAATCGCGCCGAGCGCCTGGAGCCGGATATCTCGAGCGTGCTGGACTGCGCCGCGCGTCGGGACGCGGCTCAAATCCACCCCGCCGTCCGATCGCTGCCTTGCCACGCACGCTTCATTGGCGAGCGTGACGAAGTCGCTCTCGACGGATCGATCAGTTCCTGCCGCGTACGCGATCACCACCCCTACGAGTACGGCCACGACTGCCGCCGCGGCGCCGAGCCCCTTCCTGTTCGAGCGCGACGGTCGCGAACCGCTGTCGAGAAATCGGTTGGGCAAGGGTTGAGTCGCGTCGGCGTCCTCCGCGACGGGATCGTCGGACGGTTGCGCCTCGGCTGATTGGATCTGATCCGACCGTACGGGTCTCGCCACGATCGTGTCGTCTGCCCGTTGGGGTGCCGACACGATCGTATCGTCCGCTCGCCGATCCGGCTCGATCTCCAGCGTGGTCCGTCCCACCCTGACCAGGTCCCCTGGCCCGACCGGAATGGGGCTTCGGATCCTTTCCCCGTTGACGAAGGTGCCGTTGGTCGAATCGAGATCCTCTACAACGATGGATTCGCCCTCCCGCCTCAGCACCGCGTGGCGGCGTGACACCTCGGGATCCTCCAACACGAGGTCGCCATCCTGGCGGCCGATGGCCACAGCGCCTCCCAGCTCCAACCTCCGGCCGGCCTCCGATCCGGTCTTGACCACAACCGTTGGCAAGGCGACCCGCCTATTTCGCTTTCGCGTCCAGATGGCGCAACGACGTATCGGGCCGGGGAATCAGAGCGGCAACCGCCCACACGAGCGGCCACAGGCGTTCCCGGGCGGCGGGCGAATGCTCAACAAGCAGCGCAGCTCGGTCGACGATCTCGTAGTAGAGCTGATACACGATGGCCTCGGCCGCCCTCGTTGCCAGCTGCTCATCCTTGAGGACTTCTTCAAGCGTCGCCGTCCGCGAATCGCTTCGCGGTGCCGGATCGATCTCGAGTGCGGCGGGCGTGGAGACCGCCCCATTGGAGGACTGGTGCTCCTCCCCGGATCCACCGTTCTCGGCCGCTCGCCGAACGGACTCCTGAAACTCGCCATACCTCGCTCGTTCGTCTTCGTTCAGAAGGTGAAGTATCGAGCCAGTAATGCCCGGCATCACCGTCCAATCGGCGTGTGCACCAAGTTCCGCGAGTCCCTGAAGCACGATGGTGGCAAGCTCGGCCCTTCCGATAGGCGCGGACCGTGAGAAGCGATCGAGGCCGTGCACACGTCGAGACGCCGCGTTCACCACTTCATCAGCCTGCTCGACTTCCAACATCTTCAGCCTCCCTCTCTCGAGCCCCCTCTCGCGTGTCGATATTGAATCGGGTAAGGCCAGCCCCACCTTTACCCGGCGGTCAGACGAACACGGACGAGGGTCGGGCCAGGCTGGATACGTGTGAGCGCGCCGTCAACCCGTTCACCGACCGGGTCGAGAACTACGTGAATGGAACCTTCTGTGAATCGTCCGATCGACGGAGACTCCATCGAAACGCAGCGGCTCATCGGAGCGCGCTACCGCCTCGGGGACGTGATCGGACGGAGTCTGATGTCCGAGGTCCGCCGCGGCGAGGACTTGCGCCTCAGCCGTACCGTAGCGATCAAGCTGCTTCGTGACGACGGGGATCCCCGCTCGGCCGCGCGGTTCGAGCGGGAGGCGCAGATCCTGGCCAGCCTCCATCATCCAAACATCGTCGTCGTGTTCGATACGGGGATCGACGGCGAAGACCGGTTCATCGTGATGGAGTTCATCGAGGGACCTACGCTCCGCGAACTGCTCGACAACGACGGTCCGCTTTCGCTCGAACGAGCGTCGGAGATCACGAGCAAACTCGCCTCGGCGCTCGGGTTGGCTAACGATCGTGGCATCGTTCATCGAGACGTCAAACCGTCGAATGTCATGCTCCCTCACGACGGTGGCGTGAAACTCGTGGATTTGGGGATTGCGCGACTCCTTTCTCAGGAGGCGCTCACCCTCACGCTAACGGTGCTCGGTACAGCCCGCTATTTGTCTCCAGAGAACGCGCGCGGTGATCGTCTCGACGGTCGATCCGACGTGTACTCGTTGGGATGTGTGCTCTTCGAGATGCTTACCGGCCGAACGCCGTTCGAGGGCAGTCCCGTGGCGCTTTCGTTTGCCCATGTCAACACGCCCCCACCTCGTGTTAGCTCGATCAACCCCGGCATCCCGGCCGCGATGGACGAACTTGTCGCCTCGATGCTCGAGAAGGATCCCGCGCGCCGCCCCCAGACCGGAGACGCGGTTCAAGGCCTCCTCCTGTCCGCCATGAGGCACGAGGCCGTGGAGCCGACCGCGGTGTTGGTGCCGGCGCAGCACACACCCGCCCTCATCGCTGGCCGGCCCGCGGGCGGACGTCGGAGATCCCGATCGAAGGCCTGGCCGACGGCTGTCATGGCGGCGTGCGGCCTCGCCGTGCTCTTCCTCATAGCCCTGCTGGCAGGGGGCGCACCGGAGGGCCGAACGAACGCGTCTCGGCCGTCCCCACACGTCAGCAGCTCGCCGGCGATGGAACAGCCTTCTCCCGTGGAGACCAACTCGCCGAACGTCAGCAGCTCGCCGGCGGTGCAGGAGCCTTCGCCCGTGGAGACCACCTCGCCGGTGCCGGAAGTACCGTCGGAACCGTCGCCCGAGGAAGCCGCGGCGGTGGTGCTCGCAACGGTGGGTGAGGGCGTCGAGACGGGCGAGGTCACCGGCCATATCGACCACGAGATCGATCACGCGATCGACGAGATCCTCCGCGAAACCGACAAGGGTGAGGAAGTCGACAGGTCCCTCGAGGAGATCGACAAGCTGCTCGAGAAGGTGTCCGAGGCCCTCGAGAAGGGGGAGATCACCTCCGCGGACCGGGCATCAGCGATCGGTGACGCGCTCCTGAGGTTGGCAGACGCTCTTCGCGAGACCGAACAGTCGACCGACTGATCTGGTCACGCCGTCATCATGCGTCCCGTTTGGTGCGGTACGTGATGTGGGTGACGCCGGGCGCCTCGATCGCGCGGACCTGCTCCAGTTCGATCGCTGATCCGTCGATGTCGGCGAACAGCCGCTCGCCCGCGCCGAGGAGGACGGGTGCCAACGAGATCTCGATCTGATCGAGCAGGCCGGCCCGCAGGTACTGCCGGATCACGCTGGCTCCGCCGGTGAGCCACACGTCCTTCCCACCCGCAGCGTCCGTGGCCAACTTCAGGCCGGCCTCGATGCCCTCGGTGACGAAGTGGAAGGTCGTCCCGCCCTGCATCTCCAGTGGCTCGCGGGGGTGGTGGGTGAGCACGAAGACGGGCACGTGGTATGGAGGGTTCTCACCCCACCAGCCGCGCCAGTCCCCTCGCCACGGACCGGGGCCGCCGCCGAACATGTTCCTTCCCATGACGATGGCGCCGACGTTGTCCCACCAGGCCCGAACCACGTCGGTGCTCGCGGTGACCTCGCCGCCGGTCCCTTCCTCACCCTGCATCTCACGGAAGACGGCCAGCGACACCAACCACTCGTGAAGGCGCTCGCCGCCGACGCCCAGGGGATCTTTCTCGCTCTGGTTGGGGCCGGCCCCGAACCCGTCGAGCGATATCGCCATGGTCGCTTTGAGCTTGCTCATCTCGCTGCCTCCTTTCCCGAACACCACGACTCGTCTGGACTCCGAGACTCATCGGTGCGGCATCGTCACCATGTTGATCAGCCGGTTGGGAACGAAGATCACCTTCGTCGGTTCGCGGCCCATGAGGTGGCGTCGAACGTGCTCTCGGCCCATCGCTCGCTCGAGCGTCTGTTCCTCGTCGAGGCCGGCGGGGACCTGGATCCTGTCGCGGGTCTTGCCGTCGACCTGGATCACCAACGTCACGTTCTGTTCGAGGAGCGAGCTCTGGTCGAATGAAGGCCAGCGCTGTTGGTGGACCGAATACGCCCCGCCGATTCTCGACCAGAGCTCCTCGGCCAGGTGGGGGGCGAGTGGCGCAAGCATCAGTACGAGTGTGCTCGACACTCTGGTCCACTCCTCGTCGGACATCTTGTCGCGCTCTCGCCGAGCAAATCGTTCCACTTCCGTGAGCGAGGCGATCGCGGTGTTGAACTTCATCTGCTCGAGGTCGGAGCCGATCGTCGCGATAGCTCGGTCAAGCGGGCGGAGATCAACGCCGCCGGGCCCCGGTTTGTGGAATTGGGTCACCAGGCGCCAAGCGCGACGAAGGAATCGCTCGATCCCGGCGATGCCGGAATCCGAGAAGTCGCCGCCCTCGCCCCATGGTCCGATGAACAGCAGATACATCCGGGTGACGTCGGCGCCATGCTCGGAGATGGAGCGATCGGGGTTCACGACGTTCCCCCGACTCTTGCTCATCTTAACGCCGTCCCTAGTGAGCACGCCGTGGAGTCGAAGGCGCGCGAACGGCTCTGCGAACGGCAGGAGTCCCAGGTCGTGGAGGGCTCGGGTGAGGAACCGGGCGTACAGGTGATGTCGCGTGACGTGCTCGGGTCCGCCGGCGTACGAGTCCACGGGAAGCATTCGCTCGGTTCGCTCAGGGCTCCAAGGCTCGTCGTGGAGTTCGCTCGACGGGTATCGCAGGAAGTACCACGCGGAGTCCAAGAACGTGTCGGAGACGTCCGTCTCCCGACGCGCGGATCCACCGCACGACGGGCAGGAAGTGTGGACGAAGGATTCGTCGGTCGCGAGCGGTGACACGTTGGTGCCCGTCGGCCGGAAGTTGACCACGTCGGGCAGGAGCACAGGGAGGTCCTCCTCGGGAACCGGAAGCGTGCCGCAGTCGGCGCAGTACACGATGGGGATCGGAGGGCCCCAGTAGCGTTGCCGGGAGATCAGCCAGTCCCTGAGCCGGTATCGAACGGTGCGCCGGCCGGACCCGCGCGCTTCCAGCCATTCCGCGATGGAATCCCGAGCTCGCTCCGAAGGAAGTCCCGAGAAATCACCCGAGTGCATCAGCACGCCCTCACCGGTCCACGGCCCGTCCGCGGAGCCCTCCGCGCTCCCGGGCGGCCGGATCACACGCACCAGAGGAAGGGCGTTCGTCTGTGCGAATCGGAAGTCCCGCTCGTCGTGCGCCGGAACACCCATCACCGCGCCCGTGCCGTAGGTCGCGACGACGTAGTCAGCGACGTAGATCGGCACTCGCTCTCGTGTGACGGGATGGATGGCGTACGACCCGGTGAACACCCCTCGCGGTGAACTCAACACTGCCGCGCTGTGACTCGGGGCCGCGACGCGGTTCCGCGAGGCCTCATCAATGTACGGGCGAACAGCGTCGGACGCACCCGTACCTGTCGTCAGCGCGTCAACGTCCGGGTGCTCCGGGGGGACGGCGAGGAACGTCACGCCGAACAACGTGTCCGGTCTGGTCGTGAAGGTGCGAAGGGTGAGCCCGTGGTCCGGGACCTCGAAGTCGATCTCGACACCTTCCGACTTCCCGATCCACTCGCGCTGCGCCCTCTTCGCCGAGTCTGGCCAGTCGAGGTCGTCGAGGCCTCGGAGGAGCTCATCCGCGTAGGCGGTCATCCTCAGGAACCACTGGTGCAACGCCCGTTGTGTGACGCGGGTACCGCAGCGTTCGCAGCGGTCGCCCTCAAGCTGCTCGTTCGCCAGCACCGTCAGACACGAGGGACACCACACGACCGGGGCCTCCTGACGTACCGCAAGCCCCGCCCGGTACAGCTTGACGAAGATCCACTGCGTCCATCGGTAGTAGGTGGGATCGCTCGTGGCGATCGATCGACTCCAGTCCCACGCGGCACCGAGCGCTGTGAGCTGGCGCCGGTAGTTGTTGATCGTGCGCTGGGTCAGGGTGCGGGGGTGCTCGCCGACCCTCAGCGCGTAGTTCTCCGTGTGGATCCCGAAGGAGTCGAACCCGATCGGCTGAAAGACCTCTCTGCCCCGCATCCTCAGATAGCGGCCGTAGGTGTCGGCGCCCGCGTAGGTGTACGCATGCCCGACATGGAGCCCCTCGGCCGAGGGATAGGGGAACTCGACGAGGTTGTAGAACTTGCGATCCGGCGCAACGTGATCGACGTCGATCTGCGCCAAGTGATCCGCGGTCCAACGCGCCTGCCATCGCGCCTCGATCGCGGAGGGGTCGTACCCCCGATCCTCTGGCGGTGCCGACATAGAAGGAATTCCTCTCGTCCCTGGATGACCAGTTCGTTGCGCGGTGCGGGGTGCGAGCTGCCTTCAGCGAGATTGGAACTGGCGGCTGGGCGCGAAGACAGCCGAGGTGCCGCGAGCGCGGAGCCCGCGCTCGCGGCTAGGTAAGGACGAGGGTCGCTCGACCCGCCGCTCTGGTCACGCCGTGATTATGCGCCATCATCCCCGTGTTTCTCCTCGCAAGCTCCGTTCGTCGCGATCGGGCCGATCTCGTCGCCGCTGCTCAGGGGGCCTCCTCAAGCACCAACCGGCGCCGGTCGATGCGTTCTCCATGGGCATCCCGGCCCCGGCCCGGCACGGGCCTCGCGGGGTGTCGTCGCGTGCGCAAACGCGACGCCGCCACCTCTTCCGATTCCCGATCGGATGGAAGTTCCTCGTCCTGCTTGCCATCGTGGTCCCGTCG